>JBFYKV010000092.1:0-39003 GCA_041305745.1 Methanoregulaceae archaeon
TAATCGTATCAATGTTCCTTACCGTCATTTCCCGGACGACCAGCGCGCCGACACCGTTCCCGATTATGATGAGCGGGACCGAGAGCGTGAAGGCAAATGCGCCAAGGACGCCGTCAATCGAGAAGGTGGCGTCGATAACCTCGAGATAGAAGAGTTTGCTGATATCGGTGAGGTTGCCCCCGAGCATTTTCCGTTCCTGCTCCTCGGCGTTCTGCCGGAACCCGTGAACAATGAAAAATGCGGTCGAACCGACAACTGCACCAAAGGCCACCATCGGGTTAATCTGCAGGGCGAACCAGACCAGGAGCATAAGCAGGATCGAGACTGCGGCAAAAAACCAGACCCCCTTGGACGCGATGAAACGCTCGCCGACAAGGCCGTAATTCTTCTCTTCAAGAAAAATCCAGTGTAAGAAGAGAAAGAGAAGGAATGTGCCCCCGCCCATGAGCAGCACCGGGGCGGAGAGGCTTATCGCCTCGATGACCGCGGGATCATTTGAAAATGTGGCGGTGAACGCCTCGAAAGGGCCGAGAGAGGGTGTCGCAAGCCAGACGATCAACCACGGAAGGATACCTCTCACGACAACCACTGCAATGAGCAGTCCCCAGACAAGGAACCACCTGCGTGCCCAGGCCGACATCGTCGAGAGGACCTCGGCATTGATAATGGCATTATCAATACTGCTGATGGTCTCAAAGAGACAGAGTCCTGCGATGATCAGGATGATGGAGAGGATATCCATTGGTCTGTACTATGTCTGTGCATGGAGAATTAAATCTAACTCCTCATAGGGGTGAAAAATCTCAAAATGTCTCAATAAACTGCATTTTTTATACTAATCCGCCCGCACGCGGGCATTGGGAATCCCCAACGAGAAGGATATGCCCCCTCTGCTACTAATCCGCCCGCACGCGGGCATTGGGAGCATGTGTTTCATGAAAGCATTAGCCGGTATAAGACGAGGGTGCATGGGTGTGCAGGAGAGAACCAGAAAAGACTTAAGAGAATGGTTTTCACATCCATGTACCATGAAAAAACCGATCCTTCAGGTTGCACTCGACCTTCTCGAACTGAAACGGGCGGTCCAGATTGCCCGTGAGGCGGTAGCCGGGGGCGCAGACTGGATCGAGGCCGGGACCCCGCTTATCAAGAGCGAAGGAATGGAAGCGGTCCGGGCCCTCCACGCGGAATTCCCGTCCCATGTTATCGTTGCAGACATGAAGGTCGCTGATACCGGTGCACTGGAGGTCGAAATGGCAGCGAAAGCGGGGGCCGGCGTGGTCTGTATCCTTGCCGATGCAGACGACTCCGTCATCGCGGAAGCGGTGAGTGCGGCATCGGTATTTGGCGTGAAACTGATGGCAGACCTGATAAACGAGGCCGACCCCGTGCAGCGTTCAAAGGAACTGGAACACCTCGGTGTGCATATAATTAACGCCCATGTCGGAATAGACCAGCAGATGATCGGAAAGAACTCTCTCGCACTTCTTTCATCGCTGGCAGGGGCGGTCAGCATCCCGGTTGCCGCCGCAGGAGGCTTAAATGCGGTGACCGCTGCGCAGGCAGTGGAGAACGGTGCCGGGATCATTATCGTGGGAGGGTCGATCACGAAATCGGCAGATGTGACTGCATCGGCACGCGGTGTCAGGGATGCCATGGACCGTCCATCGGCAACCGTTGTGCAACCCCTTTCCCTGAAAGGCGAGATTGAGGAGCTGTTCCTGAAGACCTCGACTTCGAATATCTCTGATGCCATGCACCGCAAAGGCGCAATGTCAGGCGTTGTATCGATCTGCGGCAGCGTAAAGATGGCAGGAAAGGCCGTGACGGTACAGTCATTTGCAGGAGACTGGGCAAAACCCGTGGAAGCAATCGATGTGGCAGAAGAAGGTGACGTGCTTGTCATCAATAACGAGGGGGCCACTCATATTGCGACGTGGGGCGAACTTGCCACGATGAGCGCTATGACAAAAGGGCTTGCAGGGGTCGTCATCGACGGGAGCGTCCGCGACGTGGATGATATCAGGAAGTTGAAATTCCCGGTCTTTGCACGTGCAATCGTTCCGAACGCCGGTGAACCGAAAGGATTCGGTGAGATTAATACGGAGATCACCTGCGGTGGCCAACAGGTCAGGCCCGGGGACTGGATCGCAGGTGACGAGAGCGGGGTCGTCGTGATACCGCGTGAGCGGGCATACGAAGTTGCGAGGAGGGCGATCGAAGTAAAAAAGCACGAGGAGCGCGTCAGGGAAGAGATAACCCGGGGAAGTACGCTCTCGAGCGTAACCGAACTGATAAAATGGGAAAAAAAATAGGGACTTATTTTTTAGTGAAAGACTGATGTCTCGATGAGGGTCCCGCCGCCGGCAAGGATGCCGGTAATTGCGGCAGGGGCATTGTCCACCCTGAGGATAAGGACCGCCCCCTCTTTTCCGCTGTATGCGTATGAGTACTCGATATTGATCTTTGCATCCCCGATGATCTTTGCTATTTCATAGAGGCCGCCCGGTTCATCACGCATTTTAACCGCAATCACATCGGTAAATGCAACATTGAAACCAATTGATGTCAGCTTGTCATATGCCTTCTTCGGGTGGTCAACAAGCGCACGCACGACTCCAAACCCGTTTGCCTCCGCGATGGAAAACGCGAGAATGTTGATCTTTTCCTCTTCCAGTGCATGGGCGATTGCAGCAAGCCTTCCCGGCCGGTTTTCTGAAAAAACTGATATCTGTCTGATGATGTAATTGCGAGCTTCCGTCATAATGTCCTCCTGTCAACAACCCGTTTTGCCTTACCCTCAAACCTCGGGAGTGATCCAGGTTCAACGAGTTCCACTTTTACCCCTACGTTTAATGTATTGCGTAGTTTGTGTTCGACAATCTTCCCAATCTTCATTAAATCCGTAATCTTGTCTGAGAATGCATCCGGGCTTACTTCAACCCTGACGAGCATTTCGTCGAGAGCACCCTTCCGATCTACGACGATCTGGAAATGCTGGCCGACCTGAGGGATTTCCATCAGGGCATACTCGATTTGCGAGGGGAATACGTTGATCCCCCTGATGATGAGCATGTCATCGACACGCCCGGAGATTCTCCTGACCCGCGGGTGAGTGCGCCCGCATGCACATACGTCGTCCTCGAACGAGGTTATATCCCCGATCCGGTAGCGGATCATGGGAAGCGCCTCTTTCTGGAGCATCGTCAGGACCAGTTCCCCTTTTTCCCCGGGGCCGAGCGACTCGCCTGAATCAGGGTCAAGGATCTCGATGAAGGCAAGGTCGCCCCAGACATGGAACCCGTTCTGTTCGCTGCATTCGCAGAACATGGGGCCTGATAATTCGCTCGTCCCGTAGATATCATACGCTTTTATCCCGAGCCAGTTCTGGATACGGTCCCTCATGGTCTCTGACCACGGTTCTGCACCGAGAATACCTACCCGGAGGTCGGTGTCTTTCCCGAGGTTAATCCCCATCTTTTCTGCGACCTCACCGATGTGAAGGAGGTAAGACGGTGTACAGGCAATCGCGGTCGCATGCAGGTCCTGCATGAGTTCAATCTGGCGCTCGGTATTGCCGACACTCGTCGGAAGGACTGTTGCACCGATACGCTCGGCACCGTAATGGAGCCCGAGCCCGCCGGTAAAGAGGCCGTATCCATAGCTGACCTGCATGACATCTCCCCGCCCGAGCCCGCACGAGGTCAGGGCCCTTGCAAGGGAGATTGTCCAGTTATTCAGGTCGTTCTGCGTGTACCCGACCACGGTCGGTTTCCCGGTGGTCCCTGACGAGACATGGTAGCGCACAAGGTCTTCCTGCGTTGCGGTAAAGATCCGGTCCGGGTAATTATCCCGCAGGTCACGTTTATACATGAAAGGGAGCTTCCTGATGTCTTCAAGAGACCTGATATCGTCCGGGTGGACCGACTGGGCCTTCATCCTGTCATGGTAGAACGGCGAAAAACTGTAGAGGCGGTATACCAGCGTCTTGAGAAGTTTGTACTGCAGCTTCCGGATCTCATCTTTCGGCATCTCCTCGATCCTTGGATCCCAGCACCGCATCACATCGACCCCCGCCGGTCGACGACCCGTTTTGCCTTCCCTTCGAACCGTGGCAGTGATCCCGGCTCGACGATATTGACCGTGGTGCGCAGTTCAAGCGCGTCACGGAGCTCCTTCATGACTTTTTTCTGGATACGGGCCAGGTCCTGCAATTCCCCGCTGAAATAGCCCCGGTCGATCTCGACGTCTATCGTCATCTCATCAAGGTGATTGACCCTGTCGACATAGACCATGAACTGGTTCCCGACTTCGGGAATTTTAAGAAGGACATGCTCGATCTGTGAGGGAAATACGTTAATACCCCTGATAACAAGCATGTCATCACTCCGCCCGGTTATCCGGCTGATCTTTTTCGCGCGTCCGCAGAGGCACCCGTCTTCCATTGTCAGGGTCACGTCACCGGTCCGGTACCTGACGAGTGGCATGGCCTCTTTCATAAGCGGTGTCACCACGAGTTCACCGCGTTCGCCGTCGCCGAGGACTTCGCCGCTGACCGGGTCGATGATCTCCACGAGGTAACAGTCATGCCAGATGTGGAGGCCGTCGCGCTCGGTGCACTCGAAGGCAACCCCCGGGCCGAAGAGTTCTGAAAGACCATAGGAATCGTAGGCAGTGACACCGAGTTTTCGTTCGAGCTCAACCCTCATTGAGTCGGACCACGGTTCAGCGCCGAAGAGCCCGGTTTTTAAGGATTCCAGTGGGGCATTCATCTCCTCGGCCACTTCTGCGAGGTGCATCGCATAACTCGGGGTGCAATGGATTGCGGTGACCCCGAAGTCCTGTATCATCTCGATCTGCCGTCTGGTATTGCCTGTTGCACTGGGGATGACCGTCATCCCGATTTTTTCTGCACCGTAATGGAACCCGAGACCCCCGGTGAACATGCCGTAATTGACCATGTTCTGGAATACATCGTCCTTTGTCAGGCCGACCATGGTCATGTTCCTTGCGATGAGATCGGACCAGGTGTCAAGGTCGCCCCGGGTATAGCCAACCACGGTCGGTTTCCCGGTGGTCCCCGAAGTCGTGTGTATACGGACCACCTGGTTTAACGGGACGGCAAAAAACCCGAACGGGTACCCGTCCCTGAGGTCCTGCTTCCGTGTAAACGGCAATTTTGAGACGTCTGCAAGAGTTTTTACCTCTTCTGGTTTCACTCCTTCGTCTTTGAATTTTTTCTGGTAAAACCCGACCTTCATGACCTGGGCGAGTGTTGTCTTCAGGCGTTTTAACTGGAGGTCTGCGAGATCTGCAGGCGATAATGTCTCTATGGTCTTATTCCAGTACATATGCACTCCCTGTGCCCGGGCGGGGCATATACTGCCGGGAGGCACTGCTCCCTCTGCTTCCTCGTAATTTGCGCGTGTGTGAGTCCATGACGATATCCTCTTTTATAATCGGGGGGCGCCCTGTCAATAGTAAACAGGAATAATGTAAGGGTGCCGGAAATAAAAACTATGTCATTATATAGCACGGTATGTCTGCATCACCGCGACAACCTCCAGGGGATAATAAATCAGGCCGGCATATTTTCAAAAACAATGTATTGATGTAACAGGATAGAGAATTGTTATAGAGCAGTCACCCGCGGATCCGGTGTGGTTATCACAGGAAGAAGTCTCGTGCAGGTTCCATGGTTCAGTGTAAGCGGTTTTGGCGCTCATATCAAGGCCACCGCAAAGACCGTCATTATTCAGAAAGACGCACATGTACAGGAGATTCCGCTCGGGCAGTTCAACCATCTCCTTGTCATGGGCGGGCATACCCTTCATACTGCGGCGGTGGCACACCTGCTCAGGGCAGGAATTTTCATATCATTTTTTGAGGCTGACGGCGAGCCGGTTGGTTTTTTAAGACCTTTTGGTGCCACGGAAGACCGTGCCCTGCAGCAGGTGCAGCATGCAGAACCGGGGCATAATTACGCATTGACCTTTGCCCGCGGGTCAGTTCTCTCAAAACTTCTCTTCATCGAGCAGTTCGAACAGGAGTATGGAAAGCCTCTCCTCTACGAAGGAGAGCTCGAGATACTCAGGAACGGGCTCTCTGAACTTGAATACCTTATAAAAACCGATGAGATCAGGCGGATGCACCGGCTGTTGTCAGATATGTATTACGAGATACTCTCCCGGATATTCCCCCCTGAACTCGGCTTCCGGCGCCGTACATCCCGCCCGTACCAGGATGTCATTAATACCATGATGGCCTACGGCTATGGAATGCTCTTTGGGAATACCGGCATGGCGGTTATCGGCTCACATCTTGACCCTGATTGTGGATTCCTGTTCCAGGGGCAAAAAGGCCTTGTGTATGACCTGACCGAGTCGTTTAAATCACTCATGGTCGACAAGGTCATTATCTCGCTTACCGCGGAAGGGATAACAAAAGACGATTATGAATGCGGGTCCAGCCGGTGTATCCTGTCAGACGACCTTATGCGACGGCTCACACAACTCTTCCATAATTCAATTGACCAGGAAAAAATCGATAAACAGGTCCTCGTCCTCCGCGATGCCCTGCTTGACAGGGATGAATTTTATATGGTCCGGTAAGCGCGGACCCAGGCGCTTTTTTTCACCTGACCTTACAGGCCGACAATCAGGAAGGCCTGATCCGGTCTGGTATACGGGGCAGGCTGATTTCACCGGATTTTTTATGCCGGCCTTCGGATTGAAAAGTCCGGAAACCCGGAAAATGCAATTTCATTGACTTCGATATCCCGGATTATTGCCCGTGGGCATCCGTAAATCATGGAAAGGAACTTTTCAAGGACGATTTCATCTCCGCTCGCCAGTACCCGTACCGTCCCGTCAGAGAGGTTCATCACTTCTCCTTTCACGTTTAACCGTGAAGCAATCCGCTTGACACAGTTCCTGAACCCTACTTTCTGTACCTTGCCCGAGACCCTGATCTCAATCGTCTTCACGGGCAGGCCACTCCGTGACGGCGGCTGGCATCCCTTTCCTGCAGGTCCCCTTGCATCTGCACATTTCATCCCTGCGTGACTAGGTACCGGATAGTCTGTTATGTAGTTTTCCTTTGGAGACGCCTGTTCGCCCGGAAGGTCAGACCGCGTGTCAGTGGGCTGTTCCTGATAAATCCCACGATTAGACACTCCATTGTTACTGTATCGCAACATATGGTTTATAATTCCGGAAACAGTCTTTGACCCCCCCGGGGGTTTATTCTTCAAATATCGCAATAAATGCCATTTAATCCTTAAATTCAGGCTTTTTTGAAACCCTCATTTCAATATAATCTGGCGATCCATTCATTACGGCAGGAGGGGTTCTGACCCCTCCCTGCCCCACCCCCCTGACGATATCCTTTGGGCAGGGATGAGTGGGATTTTTAATTTTTTTTAAGAACTTAGCACGGCATCTCTCACATTGTGGGGACGAATGCATGCGGTCATTATGCATTCCGCCACGGGAGTATCGCAACTACGGTGAGCGGTAAAAAAATAATTGTGAGATGAAGGGAAAAGATCTCAACAGAGCCTGAATTCAGGGTATTAAGGGGCACCGGCATGCTGCCTGTGAAGGATAGGACCGGATACCCGCGCGAAGAAGGGAGGAAAAAAAGATCAGGATTTAACCCGGCGGATTATCTCCTGGTAAAGGAGATCCGCGGCTTCTTTTCGCCCGGATTCGACCATGACCCTGACAAGCGGTTCCGTACCTGACGGCCGGATCAGGGCCCATGTGTCGCCCCTGTTGATACGGACCCCGTCGGTCAGGTCAAGACGGTCAGTGGAGAACGCCTGTTTCATCTGCATGATGAGTGCTTCAGGGTCTTTTACCCGGACCTTGTCCTTGATCATGAAGAACGCCGGGAGTCTGTCAACGAGGGTGGAGAGGGGTTCACCGGTGCGTGAGAGGATGGCGACCATCATGGCTGCGGTCATCCCGCCGTCCCTGCAGAACTGGTGATCAGGGTAGATGAGCCCGCCGTTTCCTTCGCCTCCGAATGCGACCGGTTCACCCTTTTCGAGCATCCCGATCATTGTACGGGCAACGTAAATACTTCCGACAGGTGTATACACAACGTTGCATCCGTATTTTTCTGCAATGGCTTCAATGAGGCGCGAAGAGCTGACAGGTGTGACAACCGCCCCCTTCCGCGATGAACAGACCTCCTGTTCAATGAGGCCGAATTCCTGGTTTTCTTCGATGTATCGTCCTGTTTCATCGATAAAAACTGCCCTGTCGGCATCGCCGTCATGTGCCACGCCGAATGCGGCGCCACTCGAGCGGACGAGGTCGGTGAGTCCTTTCAGCCCTTCAACTGACGGCTCCGGGAGCCTGCCCGGGAAGGTCCCGTCGATCTGGCCGTTGATTGTCATGACCCTGCACCCAAGGCGGGAGAGGATCCGTGGCGTGGTCACGGCGGCGGCCCCGCACCCTGGGTCGACAATGACCGTCAGACCATTTCCGATGCCGGGAGGAAATGCTGCAACGACAGAATCGATATACTCATCAACCATGAAAGGGGCGGCTACCTCTCTTCCGACACCCTGCCAGTCTGCCATATCGAAATTTTGCGAAAAAATCCGCTCTTCCAGGATAATGGTCTCCGCGTCTCCCATTTCAGTCCCGTCCGCCTCGATGATCTTCACACCGTTATATTCCGGCGGGTTATGCGATGCGGTTATCACGGCACCCCCGTCAAAGTGGTGCTTTACGAGGTACTGGAGTGCAGGTGTGGGAAGGATCCCGCAGTCGACCACGTCGCACCCTGTTGCAAGGAGACCTGCCCTGACTGCGCATGACAGTGCCGGACCTGACGTCCGGGTGTCCATTCCTACCGCTATTTTCCCTTTCCTCATCGATCCAAGTGCCATTCCAATCGAAAGGGCAAGGGCCGGGGTCATGTCCTTTCCTGCAACACCCCTTACACCGTTTGTTCCAAAAAGTCGTTTTTCCATCTTTATCTGTGTCATATCTCTTCTCCGGCTGTTTTTTTCACGTTCTTTTCAGGTTCTTCCGAAACGCGCTGAACCAGATCACGTATGAACGTGGTCCCTTTTATTATTGAAGGTGCAAGGACCGCGATCCGGACCACTTCATCAGTTCCTCCCGGGAGGTCAGGACCGAAATAACTGCGTCCGGCAAGGATCTCACCGTCTTTTATTGCCCGTTTCATGGCATTGTCAAGAGATATCCGGAATTTTTCCCTGTCAGGAGGGAGTGTTTCATTCGTCCCCGTAATCTCCGCACACATGCTCGTAAAAACGCCCCCGGGAGCACCCCTGTTCTCCGCCCGCATCTCCATGATCATTCCGCCGATGGTGTAATACTCCATGAATGAGCCAATGGATGCAATGACGTCCCCGGTGCCGGGATTTTCAAGGACTACCCCGGTCGCGCCCGGCAGAGTGCCGATGAGCACTTTTGGAAATGGTTTTGACTTGAAGCCCTCTACGACGGCATACCTGATACCCATGTCGCAGAGCATCCGGAGTGTGCTGCCGAGATCGGTCTCATTCATCACCGAGACAGTTTTTTCGTGGTCAATCCCGACCGACTGGTGTGCTCCTGCATGAAGGTAAAAAGTGGTATCCTTTCCTTCCTCAAGTGACCATGAATGGTGACCGATATGTTTCACGGCTGCGACAGGCCCAAGACGGGAGAGTTCTGGGATTAGGGACCTGATAAACGTTGTTTTTCCGGATCCCGAGAGACCGGCTACGTGAATGATCCTCATGGGCCGGCCATCTCCTCTTCGTTTTCAGCAGCGGTTCCGGCCATTTCTTCGTCGTCCTGGTCATGGTCGTCTTCCCTGACCCGGGTTCTGAGGATGGTCCGTGCTGCTTCTCCTACGCTTCGCATCACCTCGGTGATACGGTCTTCGATATCGATCTCTTCGTCGATATCGAGGGATGAACGTTCCACCTCGAGAAGGAAGCGGGCCACTTCGCTCGCTTCGAAAAGCAGGTCATCAAGCTCTTCGGTGGTAAAAAAGCCACACATTGCACCGTAAAAAAATGTTGCTCCGGATTTGTACACTTTCTTTTTGAATGAATTACGTGCCTGGTTTACCGCCTGCGGTGTATACGGTTCCTGCATGAACGGGACCAGTTCCGGGAGGTGCTGGCCGATGAATGTCATTTCAGCACCGCCCTTGGTACGGAAATCGGTGCAGAGCCTGGCAAGCGCCCATTCGCGTGCGGTGATGTAGGTCCGTTTCCGGAGAAACTGGTTTACCTTGCGGTACGTGGCGCCGTCGACCTTCTTGAATTTTTTATATTTGTTGATATCTTCCCGGCCGAAGTTTTCACCCATTGCTCTCAAACTGGTTAGGGTTGAATAGTATATGATAGTGTTTTTATTCCAAGGCGAATATCCTTGCCCGTCCTGCAGGGTGTTCTCTGGTTGCGATGGGCGGTTTGCGGCCTGATATAACAGATATTTCCGGAGAGCCGGGATCGTGGGCAACGGTCAGGGTGACAATCCGGAAGGCAGATGAAGGATATCCCGGGATTACCCGGTCCCTTACAGGTCGTGTCGGATAAGCCGTGATAAAAGTGCGGGAATGAGAAGGAAAAAGGTTATACGGGACGCACCTTTAGGACATATACATACCCGCTTTCTGTGTCAAGTTTTTTTACGGATACCATGGTGTCAACGCCTGAGTGGTCATTTTTTTTCCAGCGCCATAAAAATTCTGTATTTTCTTCTGATGCCTCTTCCAGGAGGTCTGGGATTATGTCCCCGGAGTGGCGCATGTCAGGCTGGAATACAGGAGAGATTTTTTTTACCGAGTGGTTAATGATCCGGGCCTTCTTTGAGCCGAGGATCCTGCAAAACTCACTGTCGCAACCCCGGATATAGGTGTCCATGATAAGTGTCCCGGCACGATGATGGGTATCATCCTCTGTGATCCCGCTGTTTTGATATCCTTTAGATGTGCTTCCGGCGATTAAAAGCGCCCGTACACCCTCGGCCTCTTTTTTATCAGACTGAAAAATGGGTGAGGCAAATATCCTTACCGGAAGGAATGTGCCGTCTTTTCGTGTTATTTCGATCTTTTCGCCCGAGATTTCCTGCCCGGAAAGGACAAGGGAAAATGCTTTCATCGCTCTTTCGCGGTATTCCGGGGAGACCAGGGAGAGTCCGTTTAATCCTGACTCCATATCGTCCGGGGTGTATCCTGAAATAGAAATGGCGGCCGTGTTTGCAAACGTAATCATGCCGCTCGCGGTCATTTCGAGGACAATCTGGGGCAGCGAATCTGCCAGTTCCCTGTACCTCTGTTCGGATGCTTTCAGGATACTTTCATCATTTTTCCGTTCGCTGATATCACGGCAATAGGAAAAAATCAGGGGTTTCTGCTGGAATTCATCATATACGCAACCGACTTCGACAGGGAGAAAAGAACCGTCTTTTTTACGGAATATGGATTCAAAACGGCAGGAACAGTCGCATTTAAGCTGGTGGAATAGTTTTTTCCACTCATTACGGTCACACCGGGAATCAATATCACAGACGGTCAGGAGCAGTATCTCGTCTCTGGTATAGCCCAGGGACGCGGCAGCGGCCTCGTTTACATAGGTAATCCTTCCGGCCCTGTCGATCCAGAAGATGCAGTCAGAGGCGTGGTCAACCGAGCTCTGGGTTATCAGGAGAGAAATTTCAGCTTTTTTACGCTGGACGGCCTGTTTTATTTTATGGATCAGTTCCGTGAACTGGGACCGCGGATCACCGCCTTTCTGGAGATAGAAGTCCGCGCCACTGTTCAGTGCCTCAATGACCACGTGCTCCCTGCCTTTTCCCGTAAATATGATGAAGGGGGTCGGGTCTCCCATCGTCCGGAGGCGTTTTAAAAATTCGATGCCGTTTATGCAGGGCATTTCATAATCAGAAACAATGGCATCATAGGAACGGTCTTTCAGGAGTTCAAGGGCCTCAATGGCAGAATCGCAGGTATCTACCTTTAGCTCGCCGCCTCTTTCCAGAAAAATGCGGGATACATCGAGAAGTGCCGGTTCGTCGTCGACAAAGAGGACCGTGATCATCTGTCACCCTGGATTACTTGTATGTAAATTACTGATACGAGATGATATTTCGCGAAATTGACTCGTTAATAGTATTTACTTAATCAAGAAAAACCTTGGTGTTTATTATCAGGTATTGCTTTTTTGCAAATCCGGATTTAAAAATCTCTTTAATTTGCTTTTAAACCCATTATATGGATTATTTTTTTGTAATGGTATTCTCATCACATGCTTTTACACTGTTGTGTTATGATTTCCGGCGGAAAATGCCGTTTGAAGGCATTTTCGGGATACAATGGTCCAACTCATGCGTATAGCATCATATGGTTTATAGTGTCGCACCAACAGGTGCACTATTTCCACTGGAGCGGTATCATTTATCTCTCCATTTCCTAAAATAGTTCTATTCCTAACTTTTTCTAAAAATGTGGCAACGGCACTCCTAAGAAAAGGGGTGGTCCGAATATCTGGGCAGTATCCCCTGGTGGAAGACTTCAATTATTGAATAAACCCCTTGAAAAGGGGGTTGGACCGGAGGATCCCCGGGATAATCACCGGGGAGGTACCTGCAGAAACCGGACTGACCCGTTCTTTGACCTGAAAAGTCAGAAGGAAGTCATTTTATGCCTGTTCGGTGTTTTACACGGATTGATTGGAAATTAGTTCTTTATGGGAGAATTGATTAGTCACTGGATCTCCGTCCTTCCTGAAAAAGATTAACAATATGGTGCGTAAGTGTTTAATACCCCAACAAAATCCAGTGACCGGAGTTCGCCCCGGATTCGAAAGGCTTTCGCTTTCGCGGCATTTCCGGGGGCGGCGAAGTTCATCGTGTCGGGGGTGCAGGGTAAACAGCCCTCATGTCTTATTGCTTAAAAAGGGATGCAACAGATCACACGGAATCGCGAAGAGCCTCAATTATTGAATAAACCCCTTGAAAAGGGGTTTGGACCGGAGGATCCCCGGGATAATCACCGGGGAGGTACCTGTAGAAGCCGGACTGACCCGTTCTTTGACCTGAAAAGTCAGAAGGATGTCAATTTACCAGGAATTTCATGCATGAGAGGGTGTTTTGGAATTTGAATGCTCCTCTTCATAACCCGGGGTAATTCTTTTAAGGAGATCCGGCAACGTGCACGAGAATAAAAAAACCGGGCAAACGATAACAAGGAGAGAAGCAGAACATTAAACGAGGACTAATACGATGGCAAATTACGTTCTCGTCCATGGCGGCAGTATTTCTACAGAAACCTGGAATAAACTTACTATTGGAGCTCCTGTTCATACGCATGACGGCAGGATGGGCGGAACATGTTGGGACGGGACCGTTTCTGCACTCCTGGCACATAACCACCGCGTTTTTGCGCCGACACTTAAAGAAGAGGATCAATGCAATCTGACCGGGCATATCAGGCAGATATGCGGGCTGATAGTTAAAAATGAGTTAACTGGAGTAATCCTGGTCGGGCACAGCTATGGCGGAATGATAATAACCGGAGTTGCAGCACGAATGCCGGACAGGATCCGCCGTCTGGTGTATGTTGATGCTGCTGTACCGGATCCCGGACAATCACTCTATGACCTCCTTACTATGAGTCTCTCAGCCCACTCTGTGAACCGGCCGGTTTTGCCGGAACCCGCTGCGCCGTACGTGGAAAAACTGCAGTTTGACCCGGAGAAGATCAAACCTCTTTTAAAAACCTATATCCGGTGCGCGAATAGTGATTTTATTTCTGTTACCGATCTTGCACGACAAAAAATTGCTTCAGATGCGAAGGGATGGACCTATATCGAGCTGCCGACATCACATCTCCCAATGGCGTCCATGCCGGACGTTTTTTACAAATTGATGCTGGATGCCGCCAGATAACATGTTAGAGAAAAGACCGCGCTATCCGTAAAAAAAAAGGCGGGGACCGTACTGCCTGCCAGAAACGATATTTTTGAAAAGAGACGCTCTGTTGAGATCTTCATAGTGATGAGACCTGTCAGATTCATTTTTTTGGCAGGAGGGGTTCTTACCCCTCCCTGTCCCACCCCGCTGAAGGATTGTCTCCGGGTAGGGTTAACCGGGGATTATTTCAGGCTTGTAGCGGTTTTACAGGGTATATAGAAATTTGAATTTTCGAGGTAGTTCGTATTATGGGAACGCACCCATACGGCGTGGCATCGGCCCCTGCAATGCCACGATGAGGAGTGCGGCAAGAGATTAAGTGCAAGAGAATGGGAAGGGTTCCGACTGAACTTAAACTTCACAAAATGTGGCGGTTCTGGCGCTTTTACATGAAGTCTGTCCGGGTCAGGTATGGACAAAATCGAAGGTATTCCCAGGAAATTTCGTGGATATCAAAGTGGTATCGCAGTTCGTATAATTGCCGCCCGGATCTGCGGAAAGCGTATTGAAACCCGTATGGCTGGATAAATAGTCCCTGATGATCCCGAATGAAAATCGCTGACTGTAAAATTCAGCCGTTTGACAAATAATGCACTACTCTTCCATTTTGCTAATAATACAGACTCAAAAGGAACTGATTTCTAATGAAAATGTCCCCCTGACATTTTCATCCTGTATGCTTGTGGCCCGTCGGCTTCATGTCCGTTTTCATGGTCTGGTTGTGAATGTTACCGTTCATTTCCGTTTCAATCTCATCCCCGCATCGATCATCGGAAAATGCAACTCACCATGGCGCTCCTGGAACAGTCCCGTGTTAAAGTTGACCCGGGTTCATGAATGTCGTTTCCTGGCCCATGCTGAAAAAACGACGCGGCAATCGGATTTACTTTCACTCCACCCGGCTATCATTTTTGAATCCCCCTGATGACATAAATTGGTGTCTGTGTCTGATGCCACCTGAAATGATGCAGACCTCAGCAAACCTGGTATATCTGCCGGGATGATAGATTCAGGGTTATCTGAAATACAGGTACCCCCCCTATTTTTACGGCACGAATATTCGTGCCGTTTTCAGAGGTATATCGGTCTGGCAGAACAGGATAACCAGGCATCAGAAGTATTCATTCCGGGAAGACATTGATTTATGGTTAAGGCTGTTTGCGATTCCGTTTTGGTTGCGGTATTCCCATTTACACAGAGTGTATGAGGGATGGTGCCTCTACACCCCCTGCGGGATACACTTCGCCGCACCCTGAAATACCGCGAAGGCTAAAGCCTTTCGAATCCGGGACGAGTATAGAGTCGCCAACAGAACATTCGATAGATGAGGAAAAAATGACTTATGGGTGTTTGATGAAACGCCGGCGATTCAAGTGACTATTCATCACCACTTCAACGATTAAGGGTCCATTAACACTCTACAAAAGAGCGAAGAGGCTCATTTCAGGATACCCGGCAAAAATTGCGCCGGTTTATCAGAGTGAATGTGAAAAAAGGCATCAAATGCTTTTTTGTTTTACCGCTGAAAGGACATAATCACTGTCTCAGATCAATCTGACTTGAGAATGCATACAATGCGGTGCAGCAGGATTTGCCATAGTCATGGGATTAACACCGGTTTGAATTTTTTAAATTCACACAAATAATATCAGGTAATGACCCGTGTCGTGCGGAAATACGAAAACATCCCTCCCGAATCGTATTGATAGCATGAAAATGACTGATATCGACGATAAAGCCTCAAAATTAAGAGATTTATAGTTCCGCGATGAAATGCCCTGCCCTCACAGGAATAAGCCCATATCCGGCTAAATAAAAGCCTCGTAAAATCGTTATTTCCATTACCCGTTCCGGGGCACCGGATCTCAAAAAATTACACCGCCGTCACCTTCGGGGAGCATTAACCCCGGTCCCGGGACCCGTGTGACAGAAAAATAACGGTCATCGTGGAACGATGCCGGGACAAAAGCATTTGTCGCCAAATAGGTATTCTGCGCAAAAGTTTAATTATTTGATAGAATAAAGAATAGAACATGGAGGGAGGTTATTTTTCAGAGTGGCTGAATCGCTACCGTCATTACCTCCGAATGCGCAATTATTCGTCCCGGACCATCCAGAGCTACGACCAGGTAGTGAAACACTTCGGCTTCTATGTCTGGATCCGGCGGAATGTCGAACCGTCACGTTTCTCAACGTACTGGGATGACTTTTCCAACTCGCGGCTTGACACGGATGTCGAAGTCACCCCCCTTATGATCAGTGACTATCTCTCGTTCATGTCGTCGCAGCGGACCTACAAGCCGACGACCATGCACCGGATCATCTCCACGCTGAGCTCATTTTACCGTTTTCTCTCAGGCCAGGGGGCAATTACCGCAAACCCGATGCCCGGTGTGGAACGTCCGAAGATAAAGGACCAGGAGCTCCGCTATCTCAAACACAGCCAGGTACTCCGCCTGATCGACTCTATTGAGGATGAACGGGACCGGCTCATCGTCCGTTCCATCTACGCCACCGGTGTGCGGGTATCCGAGCTCTGTAACATCAATATCGAGGATATCGATTTTGAAGACGAGACCATCCGTGTAAGGGGAAAAGGTGGCAAGATCAGGATTGTTTTTGTCGACCCCGATACCCTTGCCGGGATGGACTCATTTATCGGGAACCGTATCGAGGGCCCTCTCTTCCTTGGCCAGCAGGGGCATCATATCTCACCCCGGGCCGTGCAGCATATCTTCAAGAAATACGCTCCTGAGGGCATTACCCCGCATAAAATCCGTCACAGTTATGCGAGCGAGCTCTACCGGCGGTCAAAGAACCTTCGCGTGGTGCAGGAGAACCTCGGTCATACCTCGATCAAGACCACCGAAATTTATCTTCATACCGACCTCGATGAGCGAAAAAGGGTTTACCAGGAGTTTTTCCCGCTCTCTGACAACCATGTTGAGGCTCAGGTAAAGAGGCGGCAGAAGGAATACCCCTGATTCAAAGAGAGAAACTGACCCCTGACAGGTACGTCGTAATTAGTTCTGTTTTGACCGCGCTCCTTATTCCGGGGTCTCCGCGCTCTCGTGTTGGTACAATTTTGAAAGTGGGCATACTATGCAGGGGTTGTTACCGTCGTATCCCCGATACGAAAAACGTCGCCGCCCCCTCAAATACCACGGGGCTGCCGTCCCCGGTCACTGGATTTTGTGGGTGAATTAAACACTTACGCACCATATTGTTAATCTTTTTCGGGAAGGACGGAGATTCAGAGACTAATCAATACTCCCACAAAGATCTAAGTTCCCATCGATCCATATAAAAAGTGAAGTGGCTTCCCGCCGGCGATCCAGTGACTATCCGGTGTTCACCTGAAGAACTGGGTCCCTATTAACCCATACAAAACAGCGAGGATGCGAAAAACTGAAATGAAATAATGCGAGATCACGATTGACGAAAAGCCTATGGATTATTTCACGGGTGATATGAACGAGGCAGTGTAATATTCCCTCCTGTCTTTCATCTGGTTTTCTTTACAATTCATGGAGCAATGCGTATTCTGATACTCTGATGGCGCTGTATCGCCGCTCTCACCGCCTTCCCGTTTCCGGCACTTCAGGGTGATGAATCTCTGCCTTTCCGGCTTTTTTATTCTGATAACGCACATGCTCATTACCTGCCAGGATAGAGAGAAAAACGGTGGATATCCTGCCCCACCTCCTCTCTTGCGATGCGTGGGTAGGACAAGTGTGAGTGCGGGCAAAAATGAATGGGCGTTTCCCTGTATACCCCGGTCAAAAAGGGATGGGGCGAAAACAGTGGGGTGAGAACCCTTTTCCTGTCGAACTATTTTTTACTGAATTCTCTCTGACGGCCTTCCCGGTGTGAACCTTGTATGGGATTGAATTCCCGCGACTGAACCTGGCACACAATTACGATTAAGGGCCGGTTCTCATATCTCCGGTGAAATACAGGGGTTAGAATCAACCCGTGTCCAGATCCCTCTGTCTGTGAAACGGGTATGGATTCGGTGTATCCGACGTTGTCTTCACTCCGGTTTTTTCTTCAATCCGGGCTGCACACATCAGGGCGTGATAATCCCCGGCTTTGAAGTCCTGGAATTGTGGTCCCCTCGCAGAGGATTAATGATGTTGTGATTCAGACCGTCGTTTTTTAGTGATGATACGTGCTGCACCGGATGCGAACGAACTTCAGATCCGGATAAAGTCATTCCGTTCTCTTTTTCCCGGTTAAAGGCACCTTGTTTCGTATCGGAAGGAAAGGCAAAAAACACTCATAAACCGTATGATGCTATATGGCAAAGAGGCAGCCAATTTCACTTCCTGTCGTATCCCTGAGTCGTATTTCAGTTACCTGTGGCTGACATCGGGTGCCTGAGATAAAAAAAGTATGATGAAAATCATGCGGTAAAATCAATAAATTGAGAGTATTTATTAAAATTAACTCCAATATATCCGTTTTATCTGGATTTAGCACTGCAGAACAGGTAATTGTAGTATCAATTGAACGTGCTCCTGCCGGCAATACACTGATATGGATGTACCGGCAATCAGAACTCATGGGTAAGGATCTCCAGCTCGACGTTCGTGCATTCCGTGATATCCGTATTGTGGATATTTCCGGACGGCTGGATGATTTTACCACCCCTGATGCCCGTTCCGCACTTGATGAGCTGATTGCCGGTGGAGACCAGACTATCCTTTTACAGTGCTCCGGGCTTGATTATATCAACAGTGAAGGGCTGCGTCTTTTCCTCGGATCCCTGCAGAAAATGCGGGCGAACGGTGGAACCCTCAGCCTTTCATGCCTGCAGCCGCAGGTCAGGAAAGTGCTGAAAATTGCAGGGTTTGATACTGTATTCCGGTTCTATGAAAGGGAAGATGACGCACTGGAATGGCTTTCGAACCAATCGTCCCGAGAGTAATTGCTTCACAGGGCCGGGCCATCGTGTGCCATACGCTCATTATCTATCAGGACCAAAACGTGCAGTAGCGAGTAGCAGAGAGTGCGGTCTGGCAGTAACGGGGACCTCGTCAGTTACCGGTCCCTCGAAAAAACAGCCCGGATCCTCACCATCAGAAGTACCGGTAACTCCCCCGGACATCCCGGACAATGGAAGGTCAGAAAAGACCACAACTCAACAGTACTTCCTGGATATCTCATTGCATCCGACCGGAAATGAGAAGGGATCATACACGTGCCGGGACCCGGATTGCCAATTAAAAAGGTGGCGATCAGGTACCGGGACGACAAGCGGAACCGAAAATAACTCGCGTGATGGCCAGGTCGGGACCGGATTTTTTTCCCCTCCCTCCTGCCTTTTCCGACCGGTATCGGGTGTACCGGTCCTCGTACACAGGTGTATCCATGGACACAAACCTTGTATCAACCTCCATTGTGCTCTTCCAGATGATGTGCGTGGTAGTCGTCATTGCCTACCTGATTACCCGTACCCGGTTTTTTACCGAGACCCTGGCAGGGATATTTTCATGGAAAAACCAACTGGTTCTTATCCTTATATTCGGAATTGTATCAATTTACGGCTCTGAAAGTGGCATTTCCGTTCTTGGGGCACAGATAAACATCCGGGACCTCGGCCCCATGGTCGGCGGTCTGACCTGCGGACCAGTCGTGGGTCTCGGCGCAGGACTCATCGGTGCGGGGTACCGGATGACGATGGGCGGCTTTACCCTCGTCGCCTGCACGACCGCCACGGTCCTTGCCGGACTTCTCGCGGGTCTCGTGTACCTGCTGAACAACCGTAAATTTGTCAGCATCCATGTAGCAGTCGTGTTTGCAATCGGAATCGAGGGGCTCCACATGCTTCTCGCACTCTTATTCAGCCGGCCCTTGTCCCAGGCGGTTGAGGTCGTTTCAACGGTTGCATTTCCGATGATCTTTGCCAACGCGACAGGGATGTTCGTTTTTGCGGTTATCGTCACCAACCTGATCAGGGAGAAAGAGACACAGGAGCAGAGGGACAGGTACCACTCGGAACTGGAACGAAAAAATGCAGAACTCCAGATCGCACGCGATATCCAGATTAGTTTTCTGCCCGATCACATCCCGCGTTTCCCGGGTTTTAACCTTGCTGCACTGAGTATCCCTGCAAAGGAAGTGGGCGGCGATTTTTATGATGTCATTCAGCTGCCCGGTGGCAGGGTCGGGGTGGTCATCGCCGATGTATCAGGCAAGGGAGTGCCTGCAGCACTTTTCATGGCCTTTTCCCGGACGGTCATCCGTGCCCAGGCGCCCTGGCACAACGCTGCCAGCGGGACGATACGGGATGCGAATACCATGATTGAACAGGACGCACGGTCCGGGATGTTCGTCACCCTCTTCTTTGGAATCATTGATATGGAAATGAAGAGCATGACCTATGTAAATGCCGGGCATAACCCGCCAGTTCTCCTGCGGAAGGACGGCAGTGTCGAATACCTGGACCCGACCGGTATCGCGCTCGGGGCGATGGAGGGTATGGACTACGCTGAAGAGACGGTTGCCCTCAATGACGGGGATTATATGGTCTTTTATACCGACGGGGTGACTGAAGCGGTCAACGTCCGTGATGAGCAGTTTGGTGAAGAGCGGCTGTTGCAGGTCTGCATAAAAAACAGGGATTCAGGGGCCGGGGAAATCCTGGAAAAAATACGTGAGGCAGTTTTTTCCCATGCAGGCGGTGCACCGCAGTTTGATGACGTCACCATGATTGCACTGAAGGTGGAACCGGAATGAAGACGTGCTTTCATTTTTCAACAACGGCAGAAATAGAAAATCTTCCGCAGATAGCCGGGTGGCTCGAGGAGACGCTGGCGGGTGCCGGGGTCAGTGAAAAGGACCAGTTCGAGATCGGGCTTGCCGTGGACGAGGCATGCAGCAATATCATCCTCCACGGGTATATGCAACGGTCCGGCACGATCGGGATTGAGTCCTGTGTCCTGGACAATGAACTGACCGTGATCATCAGCGATACCGGGATGCCGTTCAACCCGCTCGAGGTCACTCCCCCGGTCCTCGATGCCGATGTTGACCACCGGAAGATAGGCGGACTCGGGGTCCATCTCATCAGGAGCGTGACTGATGCTCTCTTCTACGAGTACCGGGACGATACGAATATCCTGACCCTGGTCAAGGTCCGTGGCGTCGATGGCTGCGACTGAAATGAAACCCTGAAAATGTCCATTTAGTATCTCCTTATATTGTGGGTTGCTCTTCCATTTTCATTCGAAACCCTTCCCGCTCTCTCACTATTCCACTTTTCCCGCACCTCTCAGCGTGACACTCCTGGGGCTGATGCCTTGGCCGCTGTGGCGTCCCCACAATGCGATAGGGACCGTGCGTAGTTCCTTTAAAAAAATAACAGAATCCCAATCAACCCTGCCCGCTGACCATCCCGTAACGGGGTGGGCCAGGGAGGGGTGCAACCCCTCCTGCCAGAGAAATGAATCGAACAATTTTATCGAAATGAGCATCTCAACAAAACCTAAAAAACCGGGTTTCCCCCGCATATTCTATAAGGGGAGTAACGATATCAGTAATTCCGGAGTGAACGTTACGTATTCATGTCCGTTTCAAAAGAGCGGATTTTTAAGATAATATACGCTTCAAAACCGGAATTTCACTTTTTTGATGGTTCACGGCAGGGAAATTTTTTTCCTGTCCTCCCTTCACTATGGCCAGGTATTGAAAATTCCCGGAGTATGCCAACCCAGGTGTGTCGCACAAGAATACCTGTGTAGTGTATCTTTCCATGGCTCTCCGGAAGGGCACCTGTGATCTGCAGCGACTTCAAAGAAAAAATCGACTCAGCAGGAAATCGAACCCTCTATATCCGAAAAAGACCTCCTATCTGTACGTGGCACACTCAATCGACGTGGTTCCGGAGTGGGTGGAGACTGCGGAAGGACTTCTGGAATCAGGCTCAGGGGTCATCTATGTCATCGGTGCAACCGACCAGGGGAAAAGCACGTTCTGCAGGTACCTTTGTTCCGTGTTCTCCCGCCAGGCCGTGACGGCATACCTGGACTGTGATACCGGACAGTCCAGTATCGGACCCCCGACAACGGTTGGGCTCGGGGTGTATACCCATGGTAAGGAAGTACCTGACGTTGTCAGGCTCAGGTTTGCCGGGGCAACTTCCCCGGCCGGGCATATCCTTGAACTTATGGTCGGAACTGCCCGCCTCTTTGAACTATGCAGGGAACTTTGCGTTACTTTTACCGTGATAGACTCCCCCGGGTACGTGCTCGAACCTGCAGCACAGGAATTTCACGTGCGGATGATCGACCTCATCAGGCCTGACTATATTTTCGCGATCCAGTCCGGAAATGAGCTTGAAGGGATCCTTGTGAACTTTTCCCGCACGCCCGGGATAGCCATCCGGCGGTTTCCTGCATCTGAGAGGACCGTTACAAGGAAACGGGGCTGGCGGAGGATTTACCGTGAAAAACGTTTCAGGGAATATTTTGCAGGGTCGGCCGCATCTGTGGTCCCGCTTGAGGGGCTTGGGGTACACGGCCGCCTTCCGGAGACATTCAGGGAAGAGGACTGGAAGAACCTCCTCTGCGCCCTGTGCGATGCGGATATGATGGTGATTACCCTCGGGATCATTGAGAGCCTCGATCTTTCCACACCTGCTCTTACGATCAGGGCCCCGCCGTTTGACAGGGAGCTTATTGCCTCGCTTCACGTGGGAACGATCAGGATCGACCCGCTGGGCTGCCAGATCCGTGAACGATAGTATAGCCGGCCTCCCTGAGAGCAAGGAGGAGTGCTGCCTGGTGGGAAGGGCCCCTGATCTCTACTTCAATGGTCACCTGCATGAGGTGTAATGGAATTCCCAGTCCGCTGCGGGCCTGGTCGATGCTGGTAATGACTGCATCTTCTTCAGTGACGGTCCCGATGAACTCCGGAAGTGACCGCGGGGTGTCTTCGAGGTATACAGAAAACTGCATCATCCGGGAACTGTCAAACAGGCCCTGCCTGAGTATCCGTTCGAGAAGGAAGGTATCCACGTTTCCCCCGCTTATCACCACGACGACGCGGCTGCCCCGGGATGCACCGGTTTTTCCCGAAAGGAGTGCGGCAAGTCCCGCAACCCCTGCACCCTCGGCGAGTACTTTTTTTCGTTCAAGGAGCTGGAGCACGGCACTGACCATCTCATCCTCGTCGACGAGGACCAGGTCCTTCACATCGCCTTCGATGATGGGAAATGCATGTAATCCGGTCCGTTTCACGCGTATGCCGTCTGCAATGGTAGGCCGGGCTTCCACGGTCACCGGTCTTCCCTCTCTTCTCGCTGCCGGTGCGGACGGGCATGCCGCTGCCTGTACGCCCGTGATCCGGACATCAGGCCTGATGGAATGGACTGCAACAGCGATCCCGGCGATCAGGCCGCCGCCACCTACCGGGACCACGATCATGTCGACACCAGGGCAGTCCTCCATGATCTCAAGGCCGATTGTTCCCTGCCCGGCGATGACTGCATCGTCATCATAGGGATGGATAAATGTCATGTCCTCGTCGCCGGCCATGTCTATGGCGTACGCGATGCTCTCCTCGAGGCTGTTTCCTTTCAGGATGATGCGGGCACCGTACCCGACCGATGCCTCCTGTTTCGAGAGCGAGACCCATTCGGGCATAATGATGGTTGCCGGGACACCGGCGGTACGGGCTGCAACAGCCACACCCTGGGCATGATTCCCGGCTGAAGCGGCGATCACCCCGGCCGGCCTGATCGAATTCCCTTCGGAGAGGATCTTATTTGTGGCACCCCTGACCTTGAAGGACCCTGCCTTCTGCATGGTTTCCAGTTTTAAGTATACCTCGCACCCTGTTTTTTCAGAAAACGTGGGTGAATATACAAGCGGAGTGCGGATGACCCGTCCATTGATCCGTTCTTTCGCCATTCGGATATCGGATGGGGAGACCATAGCAAGAGAATGTCGTTCAACCCTGATCAATCTTCGGAAGGGGTGATGCCCGTGAACGGGAGTATATTGGTCCGGGTACATACGGTGGAGACGTGTGGAAGGACCTATCCGCCGTTTGGCGCTTATAACGCAGCAGGAACCGGCCGGACCGGCATGGCACGAGATATGAGGACTGTGGGTGACCTGTCACATATCCGGCAGGATACCTGCCGTCAATAAGGACGGCTCGGAGGTATGAGGCCTGTGAGTGTCATGTCACAGTTCAGGAGAGTGAATCCCTGCTCCGTTTCGTACATGAGACCAGGATATTGTACCGCTGATTTAAAAACCGGTTGTCAGGCACTGTCCCGTCACCCTGATATCATACAAAGCATAGGGGTGTGATTGCGCATCGGAAAGAGGGGGAAGGGGTATGATTTTTCAGAGTTCGGGTGACGCTTCCATCATGATATCGGTCACGTAGCTCATTTCCCTGACGAGCAGTCGGACGATATCGTCCACGGTGATGATCCCGGTCAGCCTGCCGTCGGAGTCGACGACCGGGAGCCGCCGGACCCCTTCGTCACGGGCGCAGCGGACCGCATCATAGAGGCCGGT
The DNA here is from genome assembly GCA_041305745.1 of Methanoregulaceae archaeon. Taxonomy (GTDB): domain Archaea; phylum Halobacteriota; class Methanomicrobia; order Methanomicrobiales; family Methanospirillaceae; genus UBA467. The sequence goes on from JBFYKV010000092.1 coordinate 24,485, forward strand.
GCCCTCCTCGAGAAGCACGAGTTCGGTGGTCATGATATCTTTTACAAGGGTGGTCTTCGGTTCACGCTGTTCTGCGAGCACCCGCACGACAAGGTCCCGGTCAGTCACGATGCCGACCGGCCGGTCATCATCGGCGGTGATGACGACGCTTCCCACATTTGCGTCAGCCATCAGCCGTGCCAGCTCTGCAGCGCTGACCCCGGGAGCCGCTGTTATTACCTCGCTCCTGCATATTTCTCCCACAGCCATGTGTTATGATTCCTCCTTTAAACGAGTGAAAATGAGTGTCCAGGAGTATTTTAACCTATCTTTTGTTTTCATTTTTCAGGACCGGCATTGATGATGACGTTACTATCGGGTGTGAATGAAGAAATTTTCTGGAGTATGTGGCGGTTATTGTAGCTTTCAGTGCAGGATGATGGCAGCAGAACCGTCTTGCACTGTAAAAAACAGAAACTATGAGAAAGGATGGGATATCTCTTTGTGAAAAAACTTGTCAGCCGCGTTTCTTTGACAGGAGGGGTTCCCACCCCTCCCTGACCCTCCCCCCGTGTGATAACTTTTAGGCAGGGTCGACCGCGTGATCTCTCTAATAATCTATCATTCATTGATCGAACACTGGCCGTAATCGTGCTATGTGGTCGCCACAACGGCCAATGTATCAGCCCCGGGAATATCTGAATAAGGGGTGCTGTTAAATGGATTTATCGAGAAAGAATTTACCCGGATAAAGAATACCGTCAGGAACCTGCTGATAACGAAAGAACAATACTTTAAGGAGTATGGTAAAATACAAATCCTGCGAACGAAAATCCGCATTTACGGACAGTGTTTGATCCCTGATGACGCAACCCGGCACAATCACCCGGGGAAATATTCTTTTGCACAGCAGGAGTCTTACTGTAAGGGAGCCGTCAATATGAAATATATCGTCACCGGCGGGGCAGGTTTTATCGGATCGCACCTCTGCGAGGCGCTTGCAGGAATTGGCCATGAGGTAGTGGTCATTGATGACCTTTCGTCAGGAAAAAAAGAGAATATCGGGACACTGCTGAGTTCCGGGAACAAAGTGGAATTTATACAGGAGACCATCACTGATTTTGCTTTTCTTGCAGAGACGTTCCGGGGAGCTGACGGGGTCTTTCATGAGGCTGCATTCGTATCGGTACCAAATTCCATCATGCACCCTTTTGCAAACCATGAGATCAACAGTACCGGGACGCTGAATGTCCTTCTGGCAGCCCGTGATGCCGGGGTGAAGAAAGTCGTTTTTGCATCGTCTGCAGCCGTATTCGGGAATATTCCCGGGACGCCCAAGCGCGAGGACTCGGTCGTCGACCCGCTCTCCCCGTATGCCGTCGCCAAGCTTACCGGTGAATATTATTGCAATCTCTTTACCCGCCTGTATGGTATGGATACGGCAGCACTGCGGTACTTTAACGTGTACGGTCCGAGACAGGACCCGCATTCCGACTATGCTGCGGTTATCCCGAAATTTATCCAGCGACTCTCCGGTGGTGAGCCCCCTCTGATATTTGGTGACGGTGAGCAGACGCGGGACTTTGTCTATGTGAAAGACGTGGTGCAGGCAAATATAAAGGCAATGGAGAGCACTGCAACAGGTGTTTTTCATATCGGCAGCGGAACGGAGACCAGTGTAAATATGCTGGCAAAGACCCTGATGGCATTGTCCGGGTTTACAGGCTCCCCTGAGTACGCACCTGAACGACCAGGAGAGGTGAAGTATTCGGCGGCCGATATTACGAAAGCGAAAACGACATTCGGGTATACCCCTGAGTATGCACTTAAAAAAGGGCTGCAGGAAACTCTTGCGTATTTTGACAAGCAGATCCGTTAGGCTTTGGGGCAGGAGGTATAAGGCGCGGGGTTAAGGATTTACCCCGGCTCTCCCGGGTGTGGATGAATTCCGGATCGTCGAATATAGCGGGATTCTGTCAGTCATAAATGTACAGGTAATCTCAAGATTGAATTCGTCAATCATGACAGCAGGGAAGTGCTTTACGGTATCTTTCACCATGGAAGATACAGGGACGATCCCGGAAAGGAATGACAACCGGAACCACCACGAGGTATATTCCAGTGGAGATCCCACCAGTTCAGGGTCACCGGATAAGAATAAGTGAATTTTCATCCTGTATGCCTGTGGCTCTTCGGCATCATGTCCGTTTTCATTGGTCAGGTGTGATGCCGAAAGCCTCATGGGTGTTTTTTTATCAGGCAGCCACGATCCACATTGTTAAAATCATCCGGGTTTAACATTAAGGGTAGATACTGAAGGGTATCGGTTGTGGTGAAAAATGAACAACAGACTTCATCATTATTTGAGTTTTTTCATTGTAATTCTCTGTTTAGCATCTTTCTGCGCACTGGCAGACCCGGGGGACAATAATGAGAACCTGTCACCGGAGTCACAGGCTCCGGACAATACTACGCATGTAATCCCCGTTTCCACAACCATAACCACGACTCAGCCAACCACCCTCACCACACAAAACAGTACCCTGGAACCTGCCACCAATCCCCCCACCGCACGGCCGACTCCTGAATATACAACCTCTACCGCTTCCACAACCGCGCCATCTCCTACGATAACTTCAACCCCTATAATCACACCTTCGCATGGTAAGTCAGATGTACATAAGTCCGCTCCGCACTCGCTGGGATCAGCCGACACCTATTCCCCTGATGAGGTCATTGTCAGGTTCAAGCCCGAAAAAGTGGCAGATAAAGAGAACAAGGGGCAGGTCATCTCGAATGCTCATAAAGCTGTGTCAGCAACCGTTGTTGATGATTACGACAAAAAAGGGCTCAGCGGGATGCAGGTCGTAAAGCTAAAAGAAGGGAAAAATATTGAGGATGCAATAACAGAATATTCTAATAACCCTGACGTGCTCTACGCGGTCCCGAATTATAGAATTAACCTTTTTCAATCCCCGGACGACCCTTCTTTTACCATGCAGTGGGCATTACCCCTAATGAAGACTCCGGAAGCCTGGGACCAGGCAACCGGTTCGGATAGTGTAATCATAGCTATCCTCGATACCGGTATCGATTATAATCACCCCGATCTTGCAGCGAATATATGGACAAATCCGATGGAAATCATCGGGAATACTATCGATGAGGATGGTAACGGGTTTATCGATGATGTCCGGGGCTGGAACTTTGTTGGGGAGAACAACGACCCGATGGATATCAATGGCCACGGGACCGCGTGTGCCGGCATTGCTGGTGCAACCGGTAACAACGGCATCGGGATTGCTGGAGTAATGTGGGATTCCCGGATCCTTCCCCTGAAAGTGATAGGGGATTCCGGGTATGGCTACGAGAGCGATGCAATTGACGCAATTCTCTACGCGGACCAGATCGATGCGGATATCATCAGTATATCATGGGGGAGCTATGGAGAGAGCCAGGCGCTGAAGGATGCCATTGAGGACTTCCCCGGGCTCGTTGTCTGTGCTGCAGGGAACAGTGCCCAGGACAATGATCTGTACCCCGTCTACCCGGCATCGTACTCATCCGGGAATATTATCGCTGTGACTGCAACCGATCAAAATGATGAGATCGCATCGTTTGCAAATTACGGGGTTGGATCGGTGGATATCACCGCACCCGGGGTAGGAATTTATAGTATAATCCCGGGATCCGGTTATGATATTCGATCCGGGACGTCGATGGCGGCGCCATATGTGGCAGGGGTAGCCGGGCTTGTCCTCTCCGAACATGGCAATCTGGAAGGAGCTGAACTTGTTGAAATACTTACTCAGAGCAGTGATCCGCTCGCCTCACTGGAAGGCAGCATCTCATCATCGGGACGGATCAATGCAGAGAATGCCCTGCTCCTCGCTGGAGGATACAATAGTAATATCCCGGTTCAGACTCATGTGACACCGTCACCTATCCTTTCTCCCACGACCAGTGTAACGGTCACATCAACTCCCACCCCAGTTATACCAGATGACGGCCCGCAGATTGCACCCCTCAACTCTGAATTTGTCCAATACCTCCAGTCCCCCACCCTTTCTGAGGGCGGTGACGATACGCAAGGGCTTGGTTGGGCCCCATCTCCCGTGAACAGGTCCTCGATGCAGGGACAGGTCATGCAGCTATCCGAAAATGCGGTTCTTTCTCTCCCGACTTCATACGATCTCCGTGACGAAAACAGGGTGACCCCGGTTAAGAACCAGGGTTCATGTGGGTCATGCTGGGCATTCGCCACCTATGGGTCTGCTGAGTCTGTGTTGATGCCGGGGGAGCAATGGGATTTTTCCGAGAATAACCTGAAGAACACGCATGGATATGATTGGACCTCATGCTATGGTGGCAACTATGACATGTCCACGGCCTACCTTACCCGCTGGAGTGGACCTGTCACTGAAGCAGCCGACCCGTATAATCCGTTATCAAGCTATTCCCCACCTGGCCTCCAGCCTGTAAAACATGTGCAGGACGTGTTGTATATCCCCGACCGGGCGGGGTCGCTCGACAACGACAACATTAAAACTGCCATTATGACGTATGGCGGTGTTGGCACAGCGTTTTACTGGTCCAGCGTCAACTACTCCTCCTCGACCAGAACGTATTACTATTCCGGCACATCGCCATCAAACCATGCCGTGACCATAATGGGGTGGGACGACAACAAGGTGGTATCAGGCGCCCCTGGAAATGGAGCCTTCCTTATCAAGAACAGCTGGGGGACCGGCTGGGGCGATGGAGGGTATTTCTGGATATCGTATTATGACAGTAAACTGGGGAGAAGTTCAAACGCGGTCTTCCTCTCGGAGCCCACGAATAATTTTGATTATATTTACCAGTATGATCCCCTTGGATGGGTATCCTCGGTAGGGTACTATTCGACCACGTATTGGGGTGCGAATGTGTTCACCTCTGCCCGGAATGAACAATTACGTGCAGTAGGATTCTATGCTGCCTCCCCCAACACCGGATATGAGATATATGTGTATAAAAATCCCGTTAACGGCCCTGTCAGCCAGTCGGGACCTGCCTCTTCCCAGACAGGAACAATCGCAATACCCGGATACCTGACTATTCCCCTTGATACACCAGTGACACTGAACTCCGGGGAAAAGTTTTCAATCGTTGTGAAATTTACCACCCCCACCTCGAATTATCCCGTGGCAATGGAACGACCTTTATCCGGTTATTCGAGCGGGGCGGTAGCCGCAGCAGGGCAGAGTTATATTAGTGGGGATGGGGCTTCCTGGCATGACCTAACCACCGTGTCTGAGAATACGAACGTGTGTATAAAAGGATATACGACGGAAAATTTTCCCCCCATTGCCGTATTCACGGTTAATACTACTATGGGAAAAAATCCGCTTTCTGTATTGTTCACTGATTTGTCGGCCAGCAACCCTACCAGTTGGAACTGGGATTTCGGGGATGGAGGGACTTCGACCGAACGGAATCCCCAGTATACCTATCTGGACATCGGTGTTTATACGGTCACACTCACAGCAACCAACGAGTTCGGCAGCGATGAGGAGACGAAACCAGGGTATGTAATGGCGACGGAATTTGATAATACCAAAATAGCGGTGTTCCGGCCCTCGACCGGGGACTGGAGTTTCGATTACGATCTCAATGGTGTGAGTGACAGAACATTCCATTGGGCTTCGAGTGTGGATACCCCTATCACCGGGGACTTTAATGGAGACGGTAAAACTGATATCGGGGTCTTCCGTCCATCCACGGGATACTGGTACTTCGACTACAACCTTGACGGGTTTTCCAACAAATCCTTCCGCTGGGGAACCAGTGGCGATCAACCGCTCGTAGGCGACTGGAACGGGAACGGTTTTGACGGAATCGGGATCTTCCGTCCATCGACGGGATACTGGTACTTCGACTACAACCTTGACGGCTTTTCGGACCGGTCCTTCCGCTGGGGAACCAATGGCGATCAACCACTTGTAGGTGACTGGAACGGGAACGGTCTTGATGGAGTTGGGATCTTCCGTCCATCCTCCGGATACTGGTACTTCGATTACGACTTGAATGGGGTTTCCAACAAATCCTTCCGCTGGGGGACCAATGGCGATAAACCGCTCGTAGGCGACTGGAATGGGAACGGTCTTGATGGAATCGGGATCTTCCGTCCATCCTCTGGATACTGGTACTTCGATTACGATCTCAATGGTGCGAGTGATAAGATATTGCATTGGGCTTCGAGCGTGGATACTCCACTTACAGGGGACTTTAATGGAGACGGGTTAACTGATATCGGGGTGTTCCGGCCATCGGCCGGGAACTGGTATTTTGACTTTAATCTTAATGGCGTGAGTGACAGAACATTCCATTGGGCTTCAAACTTGGATACGCCTCTTGTTGGATATTGGTCCTGAACATTTTCCATCCGTTTTTGTTCATGAATAGTCACCATTCAACAACTCCCCTCAGAGGTTTTACCAGAAAAACGGTGTGTAAGTATCGGCTTTAATTAAAAATTCAGGACATACTCATTTGTAACCGACAAAAAACCGGGATCTAAAAAATCCATTTAATGATGTAAAAACCCGGAATGGTGACCTAACCGGCGTTAATCCGCCCAAATGTCCAGTAACGATTTCATCAGCTTCCCCGTGGTACCCTGCCGTATCTTTTCCTCCCCGGATGCATCCCGGTGTTTACCATCAGATTCCTGACCGATTGCAAATGATTCTGGCAAGCGTTTGTGAGAGCGGGGGCCTCAACATACCGGTGTGTTGTATAACAAAGCGAAATGGATAATCCGATAGAATGAGGGGGTTTCAGTCATTGAAGACAGTTACCTGGACAAACCAGATTCACCTCAGACCGACCCGGTTAACTGTTATCGAAAGTGGGAAACCCCCCTGGGTCCGGGGGAAATCGACCCGATCTCGACTATCCGGTCTGACTGAAATGCGATTATTCCGGTTGATTTCCAGATCTTTAACCCAAAAAAAATAAACAAAAATAAAAATGATAATTTCAGGGATATAATCCGGACATTAAAAGAGTGTCGGTTTTAACCGGGATCCGTCATCTTACAAGACATGGGATGCGAGTATCGATAACCTGAAATTAATACAATCTATGATCTGGCTTCAGGTCACCAGGGTCCGGTAAAGGTCCTGAATGATCGATCTTTTTACCGCTATTTTCTATATGAAACTGATAGTTTCATTTTCGTAATACAGGACCTGAAACATTTTTCAGACATATTTTAGAGGATTTGCATTGATCCATAAAATGTGAATGTTATATATTAAATCAGAGATAAACAAATATTATTAGAAAATAAATTATTAAGGGGATAATTCAAATTAAGATTCTGGTTACCGGCGGAGCGGGATTTATAGGCTCTCATATAACGCAAAGGCTTTTGTATTTAGGTCATACAGTGATATGCCTGGATAATTTTGATTCATACTATAATCCTTTAATAAAAAGAAAGAATATTGCGGATTTTCTGACCAATGACAATTATACTCTTGTAGAGGGAGATATAAACGACAGGTCCCTGCTGTATGAGTATATCGAAGATACTGATTGTATCTTTCACGAGGCAGCACAGGCAGGAGTCCGGATTTCGGTCGAAAATCCTTTGAAATCGCATGAAGTAAATGCAACCGGTACCCTTAATCTGCTTCAGACCGCCTGCGATGCCGGAGTGAAAAAAGTGATATATGCTTCTTCTTCATCAGTTTATGGAAATGTTAAATATCTTCCTTTTGATGAATTGCACCCGACACTGCCTGTTTCCCCGTATGGGGTATCAAAACTTGTTGCAGAGCATTATTGCAGGGTTTTTGACGAGCTTTATGGTTTGAAAACATGTTCTCTTCGTTATTTTACCGTTTACGGCCCACGCATGAGACCTGATCTTGCAATAAGCATATTCACCGGACTTGCCCTGAAAAATAAACGTATTACAATCTTTGGTGATGGAGAGAAAACAAGGGATTTTACATATATTGATGATATCGTTGATGCAAATATTATTGCAATGAGAACGGGGGAGGGAGTGTACAACATCGGCGGAAGCCACAGGATATCAATTAATGATCTTGCTGGAAAGATAATCGAAATAACCGGAAGTTCTTCAAGTATAACATATGCAAATGCAGTCAAGGGCGATGCCGAACACACCTTCGCCGATACGAAAAAGGCAGAGCGGGAACTCGGGTGGCGCCCACAGGTATCGCTTGGGGAAGGGCTACAGAGGTATGCGGCATGGGTGTCGAACTCTCAGTAATCATTCCCGCCTATAATGAGTCTGAAAGTATTAAATCTCTCTATGAAGAGCTTTTGGATGTTCTTAAACCCCTTGGTATGTCCTATGAAATCCTTTTTATAGATGATGGATCGACGGACCGTACTTACCAGCAGTTAATAGAACTGCATTCACAGGATAATGCAGTAAAAATAGTTAAATTCAGAAGCAATTTTGGCCAGAGTGCAGCTATGAAGGCTGGATTTGATTATGCAGACGGGGAGATTGTCGTCACGATGGATTCCGACCTTCAGAATGATCCTCATGATATTCCCGCTCTTATTGAAAAATTGAAAACAGATGATCTGGACGTTGTATGTGGCTGGAGATACAACCGCAAAGATCCACTTTCAAAGAAAGTCTTCTCACTATTTGCAAATAAAATGAGAAAGATTCTCACCCATGAAACTATCCATGATTCCGGGTGCACACTGAGAGTATATAAAAAAGAATGCATTAAAGATCTTGAGCTTTACGGGGAACTGCATCGCTATATCCCTGCAATGCTTCTCTGGAGGGGGTATCATGTGGGGGAGATGAAGACAAACCACCGTGACAGATCATTTGGAAAAAGCAAATATAACCTGATACGCCTGTTCAAAGGATTTCTGGATCTTCTGGTCATTACATTCTGGCAGAGATATTCGGTAAGACCGATGCATGTTTTTGGAGGAGCAGGTCTGATAATTGGTTTTCTGGGTCTTGTTATTGCATTATATCTTGGAATTTCAAGACTTTTTTTTGGTACAGAGTTAGTGGACCGGCCATTATTTATTGTCGCCTTCTTTTTAATGGTATTCGGGGTTCAGTTAATTGCCATCGGAATTTTAGCAGACATTTTGTTGAAAATCTATTATGGTCAGAATGAAAGAAGAAATTACCTTGTTGAAAAAGTGATTTGATGAAAATTCTGGTAATAAATTATGAATGCCCCCCCCTGGGTGGAGGGGGGGGTGTGGCCTGTTATCAGATTGCACAAGAACTTGCAAAAACTCATCAGGTCGACTATCTTACCACCGGATATAAAGGGCTGCCACGAACAGAACAAAAAGACGGCATCAATATCTATCGTGTGCCGGCCTCGGGGAGAAAAGATCTCAGCACGGCAACCCTTTTATCGCTGATATCCTTCTTTCCCATGTGTTTATCCAAAGGAATTCACTTATGTTCGAAGAACAATTATGATGTCATTAATGCACACTTTGTTATCCCTTCCGGATTACCGGCGGTATTCCTGGCAAAAATATTCAGGAAGCCTCTGGTTATTTCGGTTCTTGGCGGCGATATCTATGATCCCAGTAAAAAATGGTCGCCACACCGGCATCCCTCCCTGAGACTGTTGATCAGCTGGCTGCTCCGGCAGGCAGATCAGATTGTTGCCGAGTCCGGTAATATAAAAGAAAATACTTTTAGATATTATAATTATAGCGGGCAGATCGAAACAGTACCGCTGGGGTTTATTCAACCTCGGTTTCGGAGAGTCACCCGTGTAAATCTGGGCCTCCCGGAAGATCAGGTTATTCTGATTTCTGTGGGCCGGCTGGTCAGGCGAAAAGGATACGAATACGCCATCAGGGCAGTGAGTAAACTGGCCCGGCAGGGTCGCCAGGTCAAATACCTGATAATAGGAGACGGTCCTGAAGAGACGGCTTTACGGGATCTGGTAAAGGAGCAAAATATTGAAGAAAATGTCATGTTCCTGGGCTATGTATCAGATGAGGCAAAATATCAGTACCTGACACAATCCGATATCTATCTGTTATCTTCTCTTCACGAGGGTTTCGGGATCTGTTTACTGGAGGCGATGTACTGCGGTCTCCCGATTGTTGCAACAAACAACGGAGGTCAGACCGATTTTCTGACAAATGGGAGAAATGTATTTTTTATACCCCCGGAAGATGATAAAAGTCTGGCAGAAGAGGTAACTAAGTTGATAAATAACGGTCAGCTCAGGCATCAGATGGCTGATAACAACAAAAATGACATTCAAAGATATTTTATCGGGAATGTAGCACAAAAATATTACGAGATTCTGGAGATCGCGGCGGATTATCATGGATCAAAGAAACTACTATGATACGACTGCCAGCTCTTTTGAGTCCGGACTCTTTTTCAGAAGATCCAACCGCAACCATCATAAAAAAATAAGGAAGATCTGTGAACTACTGAAGTTGGGTCCGGACTCCACTCTCACTGTTTTAGAGGTCGGCACGGGAACCGGGATCCATGCGGAATATGTTCTCACTCACCATTCGAATATCCACTATTTCGGAGTCGATATTTCAAAGGGTATGATTGAGGAGGCAAAACAAAGGATCGACCCACAGAGTCATAATATTCAATATATTATTGCGGACGGAGAGCATCTTCCATTTAAGGACAATGCATTCGATGCTGCATATATTTCAGGGAGTTTACATCACTTTCGTAATCCAAAAAAAGGGATTGCTGAATTGATCCGGTCTACCAAAGAAGAGGGGAGGATAGCCATAATGGAGCCGAACCGCCTGTTCCCCACTAATACTATTGCAGCTTTGATCCACCCGCTAGAGCGGGGAATCTTAAAGATGTCCAGGAAAAACTTTAGATCCTGGTTATCAGGTCAAAATATAAAAGATTTAACAACAGGCAGTTATATCTTCACGCCTCCGGTGCCTACTAAGTTGTGTACCGTGTACGATATCCTCGATAAAATATGTTTAAAAGTTCCGATAGTGTCAGAGTTTTCAATAATGATATACTCATCTGCGACAAAAAATAGAGCGAATAGAGATAGTAAGTCTCACTCATCAGGTACACACAAAAAGAGAGGTATCACAGAGAACTGCGGTGGGTTGGATGATAAGGACAAATGAACTTTTATGCTGCCAGTGTGGCACATGCGTCGGAATGTGCCCATCTCATGCAATCGAGATGAGAGAAGATGATAATGGGAATTGTCTTCCAGTAATAAATGTTTCTTTGTGCAATGGATGCAATGTCTGTGAAATCGTTTGTCCGGGTCATGCTGTAGATTTTAAATGGTTAAATCAGGATATCTTTTCCCGTCCTCCAGAGGACATATTGCTTGGAAATTATATCGGGATTTATACCGGGTCTTCCAACGACCCAGAAGTACTGAAGAGGGCATCTTCCGGGGGGATGATCTCATCAATTTTAATCTATACCCTGGAAAATAAGATCATCGATGGTGCGGTCGTAACAAGAATGAGCGAAGATGACCCATTAAAACCAGAGGTTTTTATTGCAAGAACCAGAGAGGAAGTCCTCTCCGCAGCACAATCAAAATATATTCCCGTTCCGGTAAATATTATCATCAATCAATTGCTCAAAGAAGAAGGGAATTTCGCCATTGTCGGGCTCCCCTGTCATATCCAGGGGATTAGAAAGGCAGAACAGTTGAATGCAAAATTGAGAAATAAAATTTTTTTGCACCTGGGTCTGGTATGTGGTCATAACGATAAAACTCCTGCTACCTGCCTCCATATGCAGAAAGCAGGTGTTTCACTGGATTCACTGGATAAGATTGAATACCGGGGCGGGGACTGGCCCGTTGAAGTTACCCTTTCTTTAAAGGATGGATCTGCGATATCAGAACGATATAAAAATTCAAATTTTAAGCATATTCATACCTGTGGATTTTTCATGCCCCTCCACTGCACCGTATGCAGCGATGCAATGAATGAACTGGCCGATATTTCATGTGGTGATGCCTGGCTGAGTGAATATCAGGATACAGGACACGGAATTTCTTTAATTATTTCCCGAAACCAAAAGGGGGAGGGGATTTTAAAGGAGTGTGTCCAAAAGGGGATAATCACCATCAAGAAAACAGATCGGGAGAGTGTCATATCATCTCAACTGGCTCAGCTGGCGTTTAAGAAAAAGACAATTGTCGCCCGGATTAATGTATTAAAATGGCTCCACAAGGACGTTCCCGAAATAAATACATACTTTTTGAAGCCGACAATCGTCGATTATGCCGGGGTAATCTATCTTTATCTTGGTTGTCATCTGGCATCGACAAGGGGTATGAAACAGTTATTCACCTATTCCCCTTCTCGTTTATTGTATCTGGCCGGTGCAGTGACGAAATTCTTCACCTGCATGCCCCCGTTGAGTCTCCTTATTCAACTGCGGAAACGGTAGTAAAAAACAGGGGGAGAAAATGAAAACTATCACGGTTTTGGGATCGTTCCACGGGCACAATGCAGGAGATGATGCAATTCTCGCTTCAATTGTATCAGGGTTTAAGGAGAAATGCCCGGATATCGAATTCAATGTGTTAAGTGGAAGGCCCTGGTTACTTGAGGGAAAATTTGATATTAAGACTATATCGACAAGACCCAGTAATTTAAGTATGAATATGCTTGGTCTGCCTGCATTCTGGTCAATATATCATTCAGATATGGTGATAATTACACAGGCGATACTTTTCGATATGAAATTATACAATCCGGCGTATAACTACCTTTTTGCGCTGTATATTCTTGTCCCATTTGCAAAACTGCTTAAGAAACCGGTGGTTTGTTATGATGTGGGCATTGGTCCCTTAAATACACGTATCGGGAGATATATGGGACGCAGTATCCTTAATCGCGTTGATCATATAATACTCCGCCAGGTCGGATCCCAGGAACTGCTCAGGCAGATAGGTGTAACCAGGCCGCGTGTGACAATCGGCGCAGATCCAGCACTCACGAATAAACCAGTTACGCAGGAGGAATCACGTAAAATAATCAGCGAGCTTGGGTTAAAGGGAGGAGGGATAATCGGAGTTAACATCATCGGTTATATGGATAGATTTGTAAAGACAAACGGGGAAAAAATTTCAAAAAAAGAATTTGTAAAGACCCTGTCTGAATTTTGTGACAGCATGGTTGAGACATACGGGATTCGCATCATATTTGTTATAACTACAGCCCGATACGATGAAGAATTAACACTCAAAGTAAGAAATGCGATGCATTACCGTGATTCAACCGTGGTGATGAGTAATAAATCGTATTCCCATGCCCAAATCATGGGGGTCCTTGGACAACTGAATTTATTTGTTGGTATGCGGTTACATTCCATTATTTTAGCTGCTGCAATGTATACCCCGGTGATTGGTATCAACTATCTTCCCAAAGTTAAAGATTTTATGCAGAGAATAGGACAGGAGACTAATTGTATTGAGTTTAAAGATTTCAAAACACAAATACTGATTCAAAGTGTGGGTAAGGTGTGGAATCAGAAGGAAATAATACGAGAGGATCTCAAAATCCGCGTGGATGAATTGAAAATAATGGTCGAGGAGAGTACAGATATCACACTGTCATATCTTCACCTGCAGTAGATCAGTATGATTTAAAGAGAACTTGTTCGGATGCAGATATTAAAATTTATCAGGAATAAAAAAACCCTGATTCAGGTTTTTATTAGTGGAACCCTTCTTGTGTATCTTCTGTCCATAACAGATTTCTCTCAATTAGGACAGACCCTCACCAGTATAAGTATTGGGATACTAGTGATTGCTCTTTGTTTAAAGATACTCGGTGTAGCTTCGAATACAATACTATGGGCTACATTACTTCAACCATTTCTGGGTCCAATCTCCCGTTTAAGGTTGTTTCTTCTTTACCTTACAAGTTATTTCTTCAATAACTTTACACCAGGAAGTCTGGGAGGAGACGGCATGAGGATACTTGAAGTATCCAAACAGTACCATAAGCCGTTTGAAATTACATTATCTGTCGTATTGGAACGGGTAATAGGTTTATTCACCACCCTCAGTTTTGTCATAGTTTTCTCTTTATTCTGTATCGGAATAGTGGACATTGAGATTATCGGTTTCGTATGGATTGTGTATTTCCTTTTTTTATTTGTAATATACCTGCTAATGTCAGGAAATGTAAAACGGTTTTCATCTCCCATGTTTCTCCTGTCCAAGGTGAGAAATATACTCCCCGCAGCAGATGAATATATAAAAAAGATTCGAGAAACAGTTCAATTATACAAAAATTCAAACAAAACGATAATAAGAACGATACTGTTCTCTATAGTTTTTCAGATAATAACAGTAATAAATACAATTATTATCAGTAATTCTCTGGGGATTGTTGTCCCAATCCAATATTTTTTTATGATTGTTCCACTTATTGCTCTTTTATCTTCAATTCCAATATCAATTCAGGGACTGGGAGTACGAGAAGCAGGATTCGTATTTTTCTTAGCCCAGGTTGGAGTTCCAAGT
>JBFYKV010000093.1:0-8361 GCA_041305745.1 Methanoregulaceae archaeon
TACGCTTTTCCTGAGCGGGGTGGGCTGTTTCATGGGAGGAATACTTCTCATTACGTTTTCATTCGAAAATCCGGTCCATCCTGAATTTACGAGCCTGATGATTGCCGGACCATCCATAAATATTCCGAGACTGTGTTCAGACCTTGGGGTCAGGGGAGATGCATGGTTCATTCCTGATGGAGGCGAGGGAGGATCCGTATGGCAGTTCATTGCGGTCACTGACAGGATACCTGCGATAATTCATTCCGATTTCTCTTTTTACACGCAGGACAGTGCCACAGGAGTACTGGTTATACCTTCGGCTCTTCCGCTTGTCGATCATCTCAGGGAGCGGCATGGACTGACCATACAGGCAGGTGACGACGGTGTTTTTACCACCATCCGTGAAGTATGCGAAGACGTTCTCGAAAGTGCTGATAACGTGAGAGTATTCCGCGAAGGAGATTCAATTATTGCAAAAATTGAGGGGTACCATCTTTATGCCGGGTGCAGGT
This sequence comes from Methanoregulaceae archaeon, assembly GCA_041305745.1. Classification (GTDB taxonomy): domain Archaea; phylum Halobacteriota; class Methanomicrobia; order Methanomicrobiales; family Methanospirillaceae; genus UBA467. Next base: position 495 of record JBFYKV010000093.1, read on the forward strand.
TCCTCATGCAGGAGTCCCCGAAATGCTGCACGATGAACCCGTGCGGCATCTGCAGCCTGGTTTCATGTATACTGGCACTTGGGTTGCAAAAGCCGGTAAGCATCAGACATATCTCGGGTGATCACCAGAGAAAGACACTGGAACTGGTCTTTATCACCGGGGACGGACGGTTATCCAGAGATGAAGGTCCCGGTAACTCTGGTTGATACGTTCGGCGGCATCTGTGCCCTTTGACGGGGGTTCGTCAGTATAGAGCAGGAATTTCAACTGGTTGAACCCTGCATCGCTGACGGTAAAGCTATGCTGCTCCTGGTACGTCTTATTATGCTGAAGCGTAACCGGAAACCGCGAGACTTCCTGCATCGCGAGAATAGTCGAAGTATTGGTCACCGGGTCAAAATACTGTTCGATGAGAAGAATATCGACCCAGTAGGTTACGTTCCGGTATTCATGGTTTCCGATGCCGATTATTACTGATTCTGGCCTCCCGATCCTGATATCAGTGGGATAATCGGCGGCTTTTCCTTCTGCGCCGAGGATGTAGAACTCGGTAAATTTTTCCCCTTCTTTTGGGACGGCAATAACATATATGGTTGTCCCGACAGCTCCGATAATGGCACAGAGCAGGATTATACTAAGTATCCTGTCAGCCCGGGTCCCTTCTTTTGGGAAAAACTCTTCACCTGCCGAACGGATAATCTGTCTGAACGGTACGACAAACTGCTCATCTGCCAAAACAAGGGAACGCCTGTACTGGGCGATCACTGCCATAATTATGGTGAATACCGAGAGACTGACAACGATGGGGTCAAGCCGTATTCCAAACGGGGTATAATTCAGGCCGAGGCCAATCAGCGGGACTACTGCAATCGAGAGACCGAATGAGAGCGCCAGACGTTCTATCCCGTCAAGATCATTTTTCTGTGGAAACAATGCGGCGATAAGTGCATAACCCGGGAAAAACAGGACCATTGGCAGCGCTAAAATGATCCTGAGAATACTCTCGTTTACCACCGGGAGATAGATTGATGCCGCTGCCAGAACGGTCCAGGCATACACCGCAAGAAGATCGGGAGGGAATGTCCGCGGGTTAAATGCCTTTAAAATAATATCAAAAAAAGTTTTTTCGTTCATTCAGGCTCATTCAACGGCGGGTTTTGCGCCCGTTATACATAATCAGCGCGAATGCAAATGCCATTGACGCGGGAATTACCAGCGCACCAACCGGTGTGGTCGTTGGTGCAGGGCTCTTTTGAGTGGTCTGCTGAACGGTAACAGGCATATCCTGTCCCGATGTTCCTGTCACCGGTGGTGCGATATACGTACTTTCGGGAATGGTCGTACCTTCAGGTGACGGCGTTGCAGGAACAGACGTTATCGCTGACGAGGGTGCGGACACACCGATACTGCCGTAAGATCCCCCTCCCCCTCCTCCAGAATATATGCCTGACGAGGTGGCTGTCGGAGTCGGGGTCCGGGTGGACGGTGACCCGATAATAATTGTCTTTGTCATCGTATTCACACCATTTACAAAGATATTCACTTTGACGGTGCCATCAGTGATCCCGTCAGCAACAAACGAGAGGGTTGAATCATCAGGCCCGGTTTTCGTTCCCGTGAGGTTCATCGCGGCGGTAACGGTGAGTGCATCCGGCAGAGAGGTCCCCCCCAGCGTAATGTAATCGTATTCACCTGACGGGATAGTCCCGGAAGTGCTGGTGGTAAAATAACCATTAACCGAGTTCCCCACTTTTCGTGCTTCTGTATCGTTTCTTTTTACTGAAAATACGTTGTATTGCGTATTCTGCATCGACGCCGAGATTGTTCCGTCATTGAGCGAAAACGGCATTACAAACTGTTTTGTTTCAAATGAAAACTCAGCCCCGGGTGTAACCTCAAAAACCCCCTCGATGAGGATTGTAAATAATGACCCGTCCGGCAGGTCAGTGAGCGTGATCTCTACGGTATCCCCACGCTGGATCTCAGTGGGTGCAACCGATACTGTCAGTGCTGATACCCCGGATATTACTACAAAAAAAAGAAGGGCAATGACAGTTACTGCACGATGAACTTTTTTAATCATTCTAAAATCCTCCGATAACCCGATGTGTAAAATAGAGAGATACTTCTATTAATCTTTTTTCAGAACGGCCGGAAAAAAAATATTTCACCTGTTTTTCCGGTTGTAATTATACAGGATTTCTTCATCCATCCGGGCCCGGTGATGAATTACGAATTATAACGAGATCCGGGAAATACACCTTTTTCAGTTATGCCCGGTAACAATTTTATTTCAGGTAATGAATAGTGGGTTTCAGGGTTATTTTCGGACCAGAATTGAATAAAAGGTTGCAATAATAAAAATAGATACTATCCGGGAATATCCAGGGGTCCTATGCATCCTGATTAATAACGTATTTATTTATATTGAAAAAAAAATGTTTTCATCTCCTTCCGTTAGAATATTAAGATGAAAATATACTTTAATATGGAATTTAGAGGAAAAATATACAAAAGATTTAAATTCATTTACCCCTCAACGTGGATATATATAATTTACTCTCCCGGATATGCCAGCGGTTCTGCGAGCAGTGGCTTTAGAGGCGGTGTGTTGGCACCAGGGGGAGAAGTTGCCGGGATGAAATGTATGACGGATAAAACCCAATTTCCAAGTCATTTTAAAAAATCAGACGATACTCCAGGAAAATATAGGGGGGGGACCGCACCACCGGTCTTTGCATTCCTGCTGCTTGTCCTGATTGTATGTTCCTGCCTGCCGGGAATATGTGCCGGAACGCCTGAAATACTCTTTGCGCGCCTGGACCTCAACCATACCCAGACATTCAGACAGATGTCTGTGAGCTCTGTTGAGAGTATTGATGTCATGAATTTTTCGCAATCAGAGGTATCGCTTTTCAGCACAACTGGTGACGAATCTGACATCCAACACCTGTTTTCGCCCAATATCAGGAATTTAAGACGAGTGTTTTCTTCCCAGACCGCTGAATGGTCCGGAAATACCCTTACGATACTCGGCCCTCCAGACTCAGTGACTGACTGGTCGGGATGGAACGGATATGATATGTATAAGAATCTCTATGTTCCGACAGTCCATTGCGGGGTTCCCGGTGAAACAGGAAATATCCTGCTTTTTAAGGTAAACCAGTCCGCAGACCGGAGCAGTCTGGAAGCCTTATTCGATTCTTCTGATATAATTTATTTCTTCACCGATCGTGGAATCATTGCTATAATTCCGTCAACCAATACTTACATCACGTCCGGCGTGATCAATTCAAGCGACTTTGACAAGGACAACCTCACGTATACCCTTGCACATAATACTGTCGATCTTTCTTCATTTACAGAAAACAGGAATTATGCACTGGACCTCTCCAATCCTGCATCAGGTGCGCAGCCCGTTCCCGGCGAATATTTGATGGCTGCATTCTCCTATGACCAGGCAGGCGGGAAGATATCTACGTATTCACTCTGGCCTGTTGTCATCCTCAACGGGGATAATCCCCTTGAACTGGCAGGGATGACCCTGCCTTACCAATATAATAAAATGGATCAACAGGATATTACCCTGACCTTTGAACATGATTCCGGGATAGACAAGGTCGCATACCTGCTGGTGAAAAAACCCGAGACCTATGATATCAGGATCGACATTGATATGGAGAACATTACCGGTTCTCTGAATGACCCGGTCAATGCAGGGATCATCGGCGGCAACCCCCTCCTGGCCGGGCTGACCTCACTCATCAACCCTTCAGGCAGTAACAATGCACTTGCATTTTCCATTCTCCGGGTCGGAAGCGTCCCTGTTGAACCCGAAGAAGGTTCGATTGTTATCACCCCGGGTTTTGGTTTCTCAGGGCATGCCAATGGTTCATCATATGCCGTATTACCATCCGCATCACTTGCAGGCCTGACAAACGGGGAGTATTATATCTATGCACTCGGAGCAGACGGTGATGGTGAGATTAAAGGGTTCGACCAGTCAGAGATCCTTATTTATGACACCCCTGTCGCCCGGTTTTCAGGCGAACCCCTCATGGGTTCCTCACCGTTGACGGTCCTTTTCACCGACCTTTCGACCGGTTCCCCGACATCCTGGTCATGGAACTTTGGCGACGGTACGGCGAATGCAACCCTGCAGAACCCCGGACATGTCTATACGTCCTCGGGAACCTATACGGTCACTCTCACCGCATCGAATCAGTACGGAAGTTCAACCGAACAAAAGACCGGTTATATCACGGTTACCGGCGTCCCGCCGCTGCCACATGCATTTTATGGAAATGTCACCATTCTTGGTGAACCGGCACCTGCATACAGCACCATAAGCGGGGTTGTAACTGGCGGCGGTGGAACCCTTCAGACCACCCTGCCCGGATATTATGGCCTTCCCGGGGCACTGTCACCAAAACTCCTCATACAGGGCGGAATAACACAGGGGTCACCCATTACCTTCTATGTGAACGGTTTCATGGCACAGTGCAGGGATGTCACGGCAGGAACCGGCTGGCAGGACTCGTATCCGTTCCATGCAGGTGTTATCACCGTCCTTGACCTGAATGTTACTGAAATCCCGCTCGCCGCTGATTTCACCGGTAGTCCGAGGTCCGGGGCCGCACCCCTCTCCGTGCAGTTTATCGATAATTCCACCGGAAATCCGACTTCCTGGAACTGGAACTTCGGGGACGGTACGGCAAATTCAACCCAGGAGAGCCCGGCACACGTCTACCAGTCTCCGGGCACGTACGGGGTGACCCTGACGGTTTCCAATGCATACGGCCAGAGTACCGTGCATAAAGCAGGGTATATCACCGTATCAACTCCGGGATTACAGGCCGACTTCAACGGGTACCCGCAGGCAGGATTCGTGCCGCTGACCGTCCAGTTCATGGACACCTCAACCGGTGCACATAACCAGTGGGCGTGGTCGTTCGGAGACGGGGGGACTTCAAATGCTGCCAACCCGTCTCATGTCTACCAGAATACCGGAACATACACGGTTTCACTGACGATATGGGATGGCCTGGGTGGAGAGAGTACTGCAACAAAGCCTGACTATATCACGGTGACCGGGCTTCCGCCCGCACCGGTGGCAAACTTTACCGCAAACATCACGGAAGGTGTCGCCCCGCTTCACGTGCAGTTTACCGACCTTTCCAGCGGGTCACCCTATGATTGGGCCTGGAACTTCGGGGACGGCGGTACTTCGACACTGCAGAACCCACAACACATATTCCGTAACCCTGGTAACTATACCGTCTCGCTCACCGTCCGGAACGTAGGGGGATCTGATACCGGGACGAAGATCAGTTACATACATGTACTGACGTACCCGCCAGTGGCTGACTTCTCGGGAACCCCGGGAAGCGGAATGGCACCACTCACGGTGACATTCACCGACCTGTCATCCGGGGGTCCTGACGTATGGTCGTGGACGTTTGGTGACGGTTCGGGTTCGGCAGAACGGGACCCGGTTCATGTCTACATGATACCCGGGACCTACACGGTGAACCTGACTGTCAGCAACACCATGGGGAGTGACACGGTATCAAAGAGCGGATATATCGAGGTCGGAGAGGGTCCGTACCTGGTTGCGAACTTTACTGCGGACCCGATGCAGGGATACGAGCCGTTAATGGTCCAGTTCACCGACACCTCCCTTGGAAACCCGGTCTCGTGGTACTGGGAGTTCGGGGACGGCAAGACCGCAACCGACCAGAACCCGCCTCATCTCTATTACAACGGGGACTACACCGTTACACTGACCGTGACGAATGCAGAGGGTAATTCAACGGTCACCAAACCGGCATTCATCAGGGTCTACCGCCGTGGCGGCGGCGGCGGTGGCGGCGGCGGCGGTGGAAGCGGCACATTCTATGTTGGAAACACCACGACTCCGACGCCGACACTGACCCCAACCCCGGTCCCCACACCTTCGGGGACGATCCCGCTCGATGCAAATAATACCACCACCCAGACGGTGGTTATCGTTTCACCTGACGGGGTCGTATCAGTTATCATCGGTCCGGGAGTGCAGCCGGTTGACGGAAACGGGCAGCCCCTGACTGAACTCCTCATAACCCCTGCAGGTGACGGTTCACTCCCGCAGCTGCCCGGGGCCCCCTTTGCATTTACCGGGTTTGCATACCTCGTCCAGCCGTTGTCAGCATCGTTCGACCCGTGTATCACGCTGATCATGTCATTTACCGAACAACAGTGGAGTGGACTTGGAACAACAGACCTGACCATAATGATGTATCATTCAGGGACCGGTTCCTGGGAGTCGCTCCCGACAACGGTCGATCCGGCTGCCCGGACCGTACGCGCAACCATCTGTACCGGTGGCACCTACGGCCTCTTCGGGATTATGAGCCCGCCGGTGACCGTGACAACAACACAGATCCCGCAGACAACACCGGTTTCTGTACCATTCCCGTGGATGCTGGTCATCCCGGTCATCATCATCATTGCAGCAGCGGTTGCAGCTGCAGTATACCTTATAGGAAGAAGGACACGCCCTCCGAAAAAGGAGGAACCGTTATTTGAGAACGATCTCAAATAATTACGCCTCTTTTTTGATTATTTGTCTCCAGATACGACATTTTAAAAAAACGTCAATGACTGGAATTTCTTTTATCTATAAGAACTTTATGGTGCTTCGTCGTTCAGAATTTGTGCTCAAAAAAGACGATCAATCTTCAAAACCCGTGATCAGCGGAAGGACATTCTTCTGATATGAAGAGAAAACTATATTAGTTTCTTGTCCCAATCCAGAGTATATAAAAGAGAGGATCTATCCACGAGGTGGCACTTTCTGGATCGCCTCTCAATTATGATATTTCAATCAAGGTGGTGCTGAACAAAATGAAGCTTCAACAGTACTTACTCTATTGTGTAATTCTAGCCATTGCTCTCACCGCAGTGGCGATACCCGTATCGGCGGATTTAAAGACAGTGCAACAGGGTGGCACAGTCTTTATCGGAGAACAAGGCCTGGATATTACAAATGCTGTATCAGGAGTACAATATATTGCATGGTGGGCATCAGGAACTGAAACGTCCACTCCCCCTAAATATCAGATTAATCTAAACAGCTATGTTCTGACAAATTTTGATATTGATTCAAAATTTGCAGGCACTGAAGATGTTTTTTGGTGGAAATATACACCTGGACAGACCCCGACCGAGCATGCATTCAAGGTCAAGCCCCCATCAGCAGAATTATCCATAATTGATTTGAGTTCCCCTTCTTCAATACCAGTTACAGATAAATCTGCAAAAATTGGAGATTTATTAGATTTTAAGATAAATTCAGAATTAAATCAGATACTTGAGCGAGATCCATCAGCCACATTCAATTTCAACATAGTATTGAAGTACAAAAATGTAACATACACAAATCTCTATACTCCAACTGTCTACAAACCGCTGAACTACCTTAATATGGATGAATATCCATGGTACTGGTCTTCAGGAAATGGAATTAGTCCAGATAGTGATTACGCTTGGAAAACTGACGAATTAGACGAAGAAGAGAACTATCACTATGAACCCGGGGTTTACAATGTATTCATATATTGTAACCAGAATGGGTTAAACTATGCAAGTAACCCCGTGACTGTTGAACTGTATGAAAATAAGCTTGATCTGGTTATTGACCCAGGTACAATCATCCGTGGAAATAAGACTTATACCACTATAACCGGTGTACCTGATGCATGGTATTTCATCTGGGTGAAGGACTGTTCAGGTAAAATGACCGGGTACGAATGCGATCAGCCCCCGATGATGACTCCTTTCCAAGAGGAATGGATTCACTTTGATCCTTATCTCATTTGTGACGAAT
>JBFYKV010000094.1:0-8854 GCA_041305745.1 Methanoregulaceae archaeon
GAATACAATACCCTGCCTTCACGAGAATTTCAATTGAACGTTCAATTGATTGAGGGGAGACCGGTTTTTGGATGAGATTTTGCGATTTAGGCCTTGAGTTCAGCGCGTCGATGTAGAATTCACGATTCATAAGGAGATGCCAGAGGATGCAGAGGATCTTTCTTGCCAGGGCGACAATCGCCTTCTGATATCCGATACGATTTTTCAATTTACGGAAATATGCACTGAACCGGGTATTTTTTGTTCGAGCAGCAGCCTGTGCTGCTTCAACGAGTATCTTTCGGAGATGTTTTGATCCATGCTTTGTGATCGATCCTGTCCGGAGTTTATCTGCAGACTGGTATACTGAAGGGACCATCCCAGCCCACGATGCGAGTGAATCGGGTGAATTAAAGTCGCGGTAGTCACCCAATTCAGCAAGAATTGTTACTGCGGCAATAGTACCGATTCCCGGTATTGACACGGCAATCCGGAGGTCCTCCTCTCGGTCTTTCATACGGCAGAGGATCTCATCGTCAAGCTGGGCTATCTGCTCAGTAATCCGATCAATCAATTGGAGGTTCTGTTCGATGACAATGACCTGGCTTGCGCTCAAACCCGATTTGATTGCATTTTTTAGTTCCCTCTCTTTTTTCCGGACCCGTTTTGAAGGAATACCCGCAATAAGTTCATCAATGGTTTTACCCTTGAGAAGTCCCTGGATCAGGTATCGACCTGACTTTCCGAAGATATCAGTGATAATCGACGAGAGTTTAATGCAAGCTGCATCAAAGACGTCATGAACAATACGTTTACATTTGGTACATTGGTCAACCAGTCTCTCTCTTGCACGAGTCAGTTCGCGAATTTCTCTGGCATCTTTTGGAAATACACGGGATGAAGTGAGGAGTCCATTTAGTGCCAGTTCTGCAATCCATTGTGCATCGAGGGTATCTGTTTTTCGTCCAGGGATTCGCTTGATTACATAGGCGTTTGCCAGAATCAGTTCTACATAACCTTCCAGCGTGAGGTGGAGAGGGCGCCAGTAATTCCCTGTAGATTCCATTCCTACTACGGAACATTGTGCTGATAAAACCCAGGATTTAAGCGCTAGTAGTCCATCCTGGGTGTGATCGAACTTCTGGATCGTAGCTGACCCATCACGGTTCACTATGGCCGCAACGAAGAAGTCCTTATGTATATCTATACCACAAGCAGTACTCTTTTGGGGTTGCATACAGCCTCCGGGATGGGTAAGTAGCGATTCCTCTCAGGGCAATTTCGAATTCGCAGTTAGAGCCTGCATTTATGCTCTCGAGTATGAATTGGGCTATGTTAATATAGGGGATCAATGTCCCAAAAAACTTCCAGCCTTGCTTACCCATCCACGAAAGATATCTGGCTGCAGCTTATTTTCATTCTTTATGCTCGACCGCACGGCGGTCATCGGTGGTTAATATGAAAATGGCTTCGCCATTTTCATGTCCTGTATTCTTGTGGCCTTACGGCATCGTGGCTGTTTTCATGCCAAAAATCCAGGGGATATATGGGACTATCACCGTCCCTCTTCAGTCGGGCCTGTTTTTCGGACCGGTACGGGGACCATCCGGTATCCGGCCCTTTCGCAGGTAGTTTCGGAATGATTTATTTTTTCTGTCTGATGTGAGTTGTGTGCACTGGAGGATTCTGGTTTTTTCAGGAGCTAAAAGTCGTCCGGAAAAGAACCGGGCATCTGAATTCCCGGCTCTTTTCTCATCCCGTTCTTCTGACCCCCGGGACAGGGGCGGGAGCATCCGGGCAGATACCTGAGGTACCGGGTTTTTTCGGACATGGTTCCCGCCTGCCTGATACCCGGTACCCCGGACTTCTCAACGTACCGGATAGTTATGGACCCGGACGTCCGCCTGCCAGGGATGCCTCACCACCTCATACTCGCTTCCGGGTTGCTATAAATTCACATCATGGATTAAGGCAAAGGCACAAAACGATATGTTCAACTGATGAACCGGTTGGTTTTAAACATGACCTGATAAAATCCACCCAATTATTAAAAAGATGGGTTCCTGATAAGAAAAATGACAATTGAAAAATTAAAAATTGTACGGAGTAACATTCCAGTATATACCCCGGGGACGGATGAATGATTGCGGTACTGCTCGTTGATGATGATCCTTCACTATTTAATATCACAAGGATTCTTCTCGAAAAAGAAGGGGAAATTTCAGTTGATATCTGTAACTCCGGGTATGAAGCACTGGAGATACTGAAAAAAAAATCCTACGATGCTATTGTTTCGGATTACGGGATGCCGGATATGAACGGTATCGACTTGCTGCGAGAAGTAAAGAAAAGGCACCAGTCCGTCCCGTTTATCATGTTCACCGGTCAGGGCAACGAACAGACGGCTGTTGATACGTTCATGAACGGAGGGGATTGTTATGTATCCAAGAGAGGTGAACCTGCCCGCGTCTTTAGTGAATTAAAAAGAGTCATCATGTTCGTTGCAGTTGAGAAGAAGAAGACGCCTGGAGAGATCCGGGGCGAACAATACCTGCATCGTGCCATGGAGGTTATGTCAGACCCGCTCTGGGTGACTGACCCGGCTCTTAAAATCCTCTATCATAATGCAGCCGCCGGCAGGATCACCGGGACTTCCGGGACGTTGATCGGCCACTCTTTTCTCCATCAACTGACCCCTGCCTCGGTTGAATCCCTCTTTACAGGCTTCAAGGATTATTTCAGCAGGGCTTCCCCGGTTACCGGCAATTTTCCCGGACCCCTGTTAATGGTTATCGAATGTATTACCGACTCAGGGCATCCCCTGAAAATGGATATACAGGCCGATATTTCTCCTGACCGTGCCGGGGGACCGCAGTACTTTATTTTTCTGGGAAGATCTCCCCAGATGAGAAAAGTTACCTATGATGACATGGCACCCGCTCCGGACCTTCTGCGCTGAACGGTAAAAGGGATTTTGGAGTCCCCGGTATATATTTAGTATAATTACGACTCTGCTGAAACCATTCCCGCTCTCTCGCTATTCCCCTTTGGCCACACTCCTCATTGTGACACTCCACGGGCTCATTTACTTGAGGAAAAATATAGTACCAGTTTCAAGATATGCACCTGCCGCGGAGCATTGCGAACCGGCATGAGGGAGAATTACCGGTCATCTCTTTAATTCTGTCTTTGAAACCAGCCTTGAATGAATGCTCCGCCCCACTGCCCGGAACGCCTCATCTATATCAGAATAATTTGGTATCTGGTTCTCCCTGAGTACGCGTATGCCGCTCTTCATCGTATCGCCTCCAAGGAGACAGCCGACAATCATCGTGCGGGTATGTTTTGAAAACCTGGCAATCTCCTGTGCAAGATGCGTCGCATCAAGCACCGCCGACGGAACGGCGATAATAATTGCGATGTCCCATTCGTCCTGGTGGCGTATCATCACATCGAATACTTTCGCGTACCGTTCTGCTCCGCCATCTCCGATAATATCAAGGGGATTTTCATGGCTCCAGAACGGGGGTAAAAAATCATTGAGCTCCTCCATCATCCCCTGCGGGAGCGGAATTATATTTATATCATACTTTTCAGCATAATCTGCCGCAAGAACTGCAAATCCACCTGCAGCAGTAATAACAACCGCCCTGTTGCCCCGGGGGTAGCCTTCCGATGCGAGGAGTCCGGCAACGTTAAATGCCTCCTTTATCGCGTAAACCGGAATGACACCGGTCTGATCAAAGGCTGCCTGGTAGACCGCATAGCTCCCTGCAAGCGAACCGGTATGGGAAGATGCCGCCTTCACCCCGAGCGTCGATGCGCCGGATTTCAACGCAATGACCGGTTTTTTTTTCGTGACCTCCTTCATCAGCGCAATAAATTCCTTTCCGTTTTTAATTTCCTCGATGTAAAGGATGATCGCCTTCGTGGCTTCGTCATCTGCCACATAACGGATATAATCGATAAATCCAAGATCCAGCTGGTTTCCAACACTGATGACCGCTGAAAATCCGATCTCTTCGGGCAGGCTCCAGTCAACAATCGTGGTAATGATCGCACCGCTCTGGGAGATGAACCCGATATTTCCGGGTCTCGGGGATATCGGGTCAAACGTCGTGTTTATCCTTTTATGCGGGAATATTATCCCGAGGCAGTTCGGACCGACAATCCTGATCCCATAGGACTCTGCTATCGCGAGGAGTTCTTTTTCAAGACGGGCACCTTCCTCGCTCGTCTCCCGAAAGCCGGATGAGAGTACAATGGCAAGTTTTACCCCTTTTTTCCCGAGTTCTATGAGTACACCAGGTACACCCCTGGCAGGTATGGCAATGACTGCAGCGTCGAGACTGCCCGGGATATCAAGTACCGACGAAAAAACTTTTTTCCCGAAAATTTCCTTTACCCCGGGATTGACCGGGTAGAGCGGACCGGGAAATGCAAGGAGGTTCCGGAGCACTGCATATCCTATCTTACCCGGATCCCTGGAAGCCCCGATCACCGCAATGGACGACGGGGAAAGCAGGGATGCGTCCATCGGCTTCCCCGGAACACCAGTACCGGCAGGGATTTCTTCTCCGGTATAGACCCGTGCATCGACAACGATTCCTCCCTTTTCATAGAGAATGAGCGGGTTGAAATCAAACTCGTGAACTGTTTTTTCCTCTTCAAAAAATCGGCAGACTGCAGAAATGATGCGGACAAGTTCATCTTCATCAAGCGGCGGGCTGTTTCTGTATCCTCGTATGAGGGGATACGCATGGATTTCATGTACCATTGCCCGTATCTCCTCCCGGGTGATGGGAAGGATTCGGATGGTTACATCCCTGATTAATTCGACAAGGGTACCGCCGATGCCAAACGTGATGACCTTTCCAAACGACGGGTCGGTCCTGCCCCCTATAATGAGTTCAAGCCCTTTCCCGTACTGTTTTTCAACAAGGATCCCCTCAATTACCGCATCCGGGCTGTAAAACCCGATATTTTTTTCGATCTGCACGAATGAACCGTATGCCTGTTCACGGGTTTCTATCCCTGTGATGACACCGCCGGAATCACTTTTATGAACAATCTGAGGGGATATTACCTTCATTACAACCGGAAAACCGATGCGTTCCGCAAGGTCTGAAGCCTCTTCCGCAGTCCGGGCCATATAATGTTCCGGGACCGGAATTCCATAGTTATCAAGGAGGGCAAATCCCTCGTATTCTGGTAACATCGTTTTTTCCATGGTCACATCCTTCTCTGACAAAGACCGGCTGTTTTACGGAAATTTCCTGCTGGCAGACCCGGGAAAAACCAGGTAGCAGAAAATGTCGCCCTTTAATCCCTTTGGATCCATCTCCATATCATCATATCGCCTTGTGATCCTGTAACGGAAAAAACCCTTATCCTTTCTGTGCAGATGAATGTATGAAATGGATGAACGTTCGATACTCTCTACGACGAAATATGTAGCAGCGATGAAAAAGAAGTTTCTTGTTTCAGAGATCTGCACGTATCTCGATGATAATCCGGGTATCGAAGCAGTGTACTCTGTTATACAACCACATCTTCCGGAACTTTTCCTCCTCGCATCAGCGAAAGGGAATGACTATGAACTCTCCTTAAGAGAACCCGCACGCCCTTTCATCCATGATGATGACAAAATATGCCGTCAAAAGAGTTTTTTACAGTCGCCATCACTCCCTGAGGATTTTGAGAGTAAAATCAATGATTTCATCGTGAAAAAAACAGGGAAGCCCTGGGACGACCCGCTCACGCTGGAAAGGATCCGGACGGCTGTACGGGAGCAGAAGGCAGGGTACTGGAGAGAGGGCAGTTCCCGGAACATAGAATACAGGAAAGGATACAGCGTCATGGCATACCTTGCCTACCAGGCACCCGTGTATATCCTGCAGTTTGAACATCTCCTCTCGATGCTCATGTCTGACGGTCTATTAATGCGGAACATGAGGATACTTGATGCAGGAACCGGGCCGGGCGTGGTCCCTCTTGCAATAATCGATTTTTATCGCCGTTTCCCCGGAAATTCTGCCGAGATTTTTGCCATTGAGCAGTCTGATGAGTTCATTGAAGCATATAACGATATTGTGATCCCGTTCAACGACCTGGTACCGGGGGTACACATCCACCAGCCGCTGCAGGGGGATATCGGTGAAACCGATCTCTCGTCCCTTCCTTCCGGTCTCGACTTTGTCGTCTTGCAAAACGTCCTCAATGAAATTACCGATATTTCAGCACGGGTCGATATCATCGGTAAATATGCCGGACTTCTGGGTGAGAACGGCCTGATGCTCATAATCGAACCGGCAGATCTTGACAACTCTACAGGGCTTCGGAAAACGGTGTCAGGCGCACTGGACAAGGGGATGTCGATCTATGCACCATGTGCGTTCATATGGGGCAGCCGGTGCAGGCCTGAATCGTGCTGGAGTTTTGAGGAGAAACCATCCATCAGACCACCGCGCCTGATGCAGGCGCTTGCAGCCTGCAGTGAATCATTCCGGTACCTCAATACCGATATCAAGTATTCCTACGCCGTTCTCAAAAAAGACCGGGTTTCCAGGATAAACTATCGTGTTCCCCGCGATTCCCGCATGGCACGTTTCTCATCGCTTCACCAGCACCTCAACCGGCGTATCAACTGCGCTGCGCTCAAGATGTCGGGCAACCTCGGCGATGAAAAGACATTTGTCTTCAAAGTCTGCGATGGAACAACCGGAAAACCGGTTTTTGCAATGCTCCCTTCCTACCATGTTACCGACGGGAACAGGAGCCTGATAGATGCCGCATATGGATCTGTACTCCTGCTCAACGCCGTTGACGTCAGGCGAAACCCAGCCCACGGTGCATATAATCTCCTGGTTACACAGAGATCCCTGATACGCGAGGTGAAGTAAAAATTCCCGGGAAATGATTTGGATGGAAGAGTATAATCATCCTGAGATCTCCCGGTTTAAACCGGCATCTCACAGGCCCGTCATTTCCAATAGCCTCATAATATAGAATATCACATCATAGTGTAACTGGCAGTCACCACCTCTTCCGGGCAGAGATACCTGTATGGCCTCATCACCCGGTATACGACGCCTGCCACTACGGGGCATTAAAATGAAGCATATCATTTCAATCAGAGATCTAAGCAGGGCCGAGATTGATGATATTCTCAAAAAAGCAAAGGTGATACAGGAACAGAAGTATGATGAAGGATCATTAAAAGGCAGGATTCTCGCCCTCCTGTTTTTTGAGCCGAGTACGCGCACCAGGATGTCATTCGAGGCTGCAATGGCCAGGCTCGGAGGCGTATCCATAAGTGTCGGGAGTGTTGAGGCAAGTTCAATCGCGAAAGGTGAAACGCTGGCAGACACCATCCGTGTGGTGAGCGGGTATGCTGACACTATTGTCCTCCGGCATCCAAAAGAGGGTGCTGCACGTCTCGCCAGCGAATTTGCTTCTGTCCCGGTTATCAATGCCGGCGATGGTGCAGGCCAGCATCCGTCCCAGACCCTGCTTGACCTTTACACCATCCGCCAGTCTATGCCAATCGACGGAGTAAACGTCGGTCTTCTCGGGGATCTTCGTTACGGGAGAACTGCCCATTCACTTGCACGCGCGCTCTCGCTCTACAATGCAACCCTCCATACAATATCTCCGACGGGACTCGAGCTCCCTTCTGCATTGATAAATGAACTGCGGCAGAGCGGGATGGAAGTCATCGAACATGATGATGTATCTGAGGTCGTGAAGGAACTTGACGTCCTGTATGTGACGCGTATACAGAGAGAACGTTTCCCTGATTCAGCGTCCTATTTTAAAGTTGCATCAAGCTACAGGATTACTCCCGACCTTTTTTCGGATGTCCGGGATAATCTCATTATTCTTCACCCGCTGCCCCGGCTCGACGAGATTGACCCTGGCGTTGACCAGCTGCCCTATGCAAAATACTTTGAACAGTCAAGGAATGGTATCCCGGTACGGATGGCAATGCTTCAGAAGGTAATGAAATGAAAGACGAACCTGCTCATAAAGGACTCCTGATCAGTCCGATCAGGAACGGGACGGTCATTGATCATATTACTGCCGGTGAGGCACTGAATGTGCTCAAAATTATCGGGATAACCGGTACAACGAGCGAATCAATTTCAGTCGCCACCAACGTCATGAGCGGGAAAGTGGGCAGGAAGGACATCGTAAAAGTTGAAAACCGTGAACTGATGAAAGAAGAGGTTGACAGGATTGCCCTTATCTCCCCGTCTGCATCCATCAATATTATCAGGAATTTCGGTGTTTTTGAAAAGAAAGGCGTTGATATTCCGGCGTTCCTGACCGGTGTCGTACGGTGTCCGAACCCGGGATGCATAACAAATACAAATGAACCGGTAAAATCAAGATTTGAGGTTCTCCAGAACGGGGGCCTGCAGTGCATGTACTGCGACTGGCTCATCACGAAGGATATTGCATCGTATATCATCTGAACATTGCTGCGACAGATAAGGAATCAGAGAATATATTTTCTTAAATTTTGTAAAACTGGAGAACGACTATGAAGAAATTTTTACTCGCGCTCGTCTGCGGTATCATCATCCTCCCGATGCTTGCCGGACCGGTTACCGCCGACAGCCAGGAAGCGATAAAATATTACAATGAAGCGCTGGATCAGGCCTACACGGGTAATTACGAGGCCGCATTACAGTCAGTCGATATGGCACTACAGAACAGTGAAAATTTTACCCTCGCATGGGTCACAAAAGCAGGCATCCAGAATGGCATGGGACGCTACAATGATTCTCTTGTGTCTGCTGACCGGGCTATCGCTCTCAATCCGGACCTGCCGTATGCCTGGATAAACAGGGGAACGTCACTGATACACCTC
>JBFYKV010000095.1:0-9926 GCA_041305745.1 Methanoregulaceae archaeon
TGAGATAGGGACCGTGCTCTTCCCGTAAGGAATCCTGAAAATATCCCTATGCACCCTGCCCGCAGACTATCCTTCGCGGGGTGGGGCAGGGAGGGGTGAGAACCCCTCCTGTCTTCAATCCGGTTTTTCTGAATATGGAAGATGCACTTCATATCGAGACACTCCCGGGGCTGATGCCTTTACCGTTATAACGTTCCTATCATGCGAAAGAGACTATGCAGAACGTCGTGATAGGATAATCAAAAATGAAAATATCAAAATGATCAATCGGGCAGTAACTATCCAGAAAGGGCTTTCACTACCGTATTCAGCTTAAAAAAAGAAAAGAAGGGTCCCATTTTATCCAAGCTCGTCCCAGCGGGTCCTTCTGCGATAAAGGATAATCCCCACCGCTGCAACAATTACAAGGACAATAATAACTGCAATGTAGATGATCACTCCGCCGACTGCACCGGTCACGGCCGTGAGCGGGTTGGAATCAACATCTTTTTTCAGCGCTGCTGCATCGGCAAGGGCTTCGTCCCCCTTACTCTGTGCTTCAAGGGCCTTCTGGACGGATTCGCTGTATTTTCCCTCGCTAAGGAGGTCCCGGGCATCCACCATGATACCGGCAGCGATCTCCCGCTTGGTGATGATAGGGGCCAGGCGGGGGTCCGATTCCATGCTCTTGTTGACCTTGAAGTAGGTTATCAGTGCGTCGGTCTGCTCGATCGGTATATTTGCCTTGTTTATGGCAGCCTGGCTCTGGGCCTGCTGGACAAGCACATTCGCTTCTGAAATCAGCATTTTGGCATTGTTTACATACGTCTGGGCAGTTGAGTAATCAGAGGTCTTTTCTGCATTCTGCAACGCAGTACTGGCCTGGTTAAACTTTGCCTCCGCAGCACTCACGTCAACTCCCTGTGCAGCAAGATCATCAAGGGTCTTTCGCAGTGAGTTCAGGTCAGCCGCGGCACTGTTGATAACACCCTGGATCTCTGCAGGGTTGAGGACCATCGCAGACTTGATGATTTCGGTACCTGGCACAACAACACCCCTGCTGTTTAACTCCCTGACCCTCACAACCGTTTTTTCTTCAGATTGTGTCACTACAGGGGCAGTTCCTTCCAGGTTTACTTTCATGGAGAGTTCCCGGCTTGAGGGATACGAAAGTTCCCAGCCATTCATGTTGACATTAGGGCCGATCTCGACCGGGCGTGGGTTTTCAATTCCATCCTGGACCAGTACAAACGACCATTTGGGATTGTCAAGTTCGCTCGAGAACTGCAGCGTATTTTCACTCGTAAAGGTCGTACCTCCCGATGCCACAAAGTCTACGATAAAACTTGAGGTTACCTTCGTCTGACCTGATATCAGGTCCCCGCTCGGCTTAATCGCCATGTTCTGAATAGCAATAGTTGCCGATACCATCTGGATGCAACAAAACATGATGGCAAGAATGCCAATTAATTTAGTAATTCCTTTCATGTCCCTTCACTCAAATAATCGTTCAATATCTTCCTCAAACATGGTTGGTTTTGGTTCCTGTGAAGAGCGGATCACATCTTCCCTGGTTTCCCTGGCAATTCCCAGAAGTTCCCTGATCCTCGGGGCGTTTGAAACAGTCGCAAGCATTACTACCGCAGCGATATATTCGCTGTTTACCGGATAGTCACCACCACGAACTTCAACACCGGCGATATTCTCCTCAACCCAGCTCTTTGCCTTCTCGATCCCTTTACGGTCGAGTTCATCCGGAGGTCCGGCAACGAGGACAAGGGCCCGTTCAGCAGTGGAATAGTCGCATGGCAGGGTAAGGCGTCCCAGCATTGCCCTCCTCACAAGTGATATAATCTTGGCAGTCCGGTCTTCACCGAGGAGGACTTCTTCTGTTGCTTCCTTTTTCCGAAACGATCCCTTGATCCCGCCAATGAAAGAGCCCACAGACTGTTTTGACCGCCGGCTCGTTACTTCGGTGATCGCATACCCGACCGTGCTGATCCCCCCACCCCTCAGGGTGTTGATGATCTCGCTTGAATCGACCACCATCTCACCGACACCTGCCCGGCCGACTTCCCCTGCCCTGAACAACACACCAAACCTGCGGACAATTTCATCGTTAAGGCGTGTAAATGCACTTTTAACGCTTTCACCCTCATTTTTCCAGGCACTGTTGTCAAAAATGAAGGTATTGTCGGCTTCCTTCACAAGCGTTGCAAGACTCCGTGCAGCATTGTAAGAATAGAGACGACCTTCCTCGGGGGCGGGGAGAATCCCGAGAGCATAAACCGGTTCACGATAGATCTTTTTTAAATGACGGGCCAGAACAGGTGATCCTCCGGACCCTGTTCCCCCGCCGAGCCCGGCAACAATCATGAATGCATCAACATCGTGGGTTCCACGCTTGTCAATGGCACTGATAATCGCGTCGACCTCGTCAAAGGTTATCTTTGCACCCGAAGCATTGTCGGTTCCGACACCATGCCCCTTCACCACGGTCTGGCCAATGAGAATACGATCTTTCATCTCGATGTTCTTCAGGCCCATGAGGTCAGTCCTTGCAGTATTGACAACAATACCACGAAAACTCTGTCCGCCAAGCTTTTTGTCCTGCTCGAGGAACATGTCGACAATTTTGCCTCCCGCCTGGCCAAATCCGATGAAAAATATCCTCATGCGTTGAACACCAACCGACCGTTTTTCGAAAGATGATATGAAATTATCTTCTTAGAAAGTTTTCTCCGAGAGTTCATATACTTTCTTATAAATAACCCTTTGTGAAAGCCCGGATAAACGGTGTACGCCTGATGCGGAGCCTTTTTCATCCCCGTTTTCATACTAGTATAGGAAGGCCCAGGGAATGAAGATATGTATACTCGGCGGGGGGCTTACAGGGCTCGCTGCGGCATACCGGCTGTCAGAACGACACGATATAGACCTCTTTGAAAAAAGGAGCCATCTTGGAGGGTGTCTTTCATCATACAACATAAACGGGTACTGGATTGAACAGTATTACCACCACTGTTTCGCAGGGGATTTTGAACTTCTCTCACTTTTCAGGGAACTGAATCTGTCGGACCGGCTCGAATGGTTACGCGGGTCAACCGGCTATTATGCAGACAATACAATTTACCCGCTCACATCACCTCTTGAAATACTGAAGTACCCCTTTCTCTCCCTTTCCGAAAAGGCACGGCTGGCCCTTTTCACGCTCCGTGCAAAAAAGGTGGATACCGGCCCCCTGGATATGGTTCCGGCTCGTGACTATATTATTGAGAACCTCGGCGGGAAGATCTATGCATCGTTTTTCGAGCCGCTTCTCAGGAGCAAATTCGGGGACCAGCGTGACCGGGTATCTGCTGCGTGGCTGATCAGCAGGGTCTCGATACGGTCAAACCGGGGTCTCTCGGGGGAACGACTGGGATACCTGAACGGAGGCTTCCAGTTACTTATCGATGCACTGGATGAAAAAATTGCACAGTCGTGCATTGTCCGGCTCAATACCCCTGCTGAATCGGTAGTAAAGACGGCCGACGGGTGGAGGGTGAACGGACTATTATATGATACGATAATCTCGACCATTCCCCCGCAGAACCTCGGACTGATCGGCGGCCCGCAGGTCCCTCCGGTGCCGTACCAGGGCGCCGCCTGCATGACCCTAGGTATTGACCGGGATGTCACAAACGGTATTTACTGGGTGAACATGAAAGACAGCGCTCCTTACGGGGCGGTGATATCCCATACCAACTTCGCCCCTCCCGGGCGCTATGGAGAACATATTGTATATCTTGCCTCCTACTTTACAGGGAAACTTCCTGAATCAGTTGATGTGCAGATGCTCGACGATTTCCGCCGCAGGTTCGGCGTTCCCGATTCGGCAATCCACTGGCACCGCCTGAGTGTCGATCCCTTTGCCGGGCCGGTATACACCACAGGGTACCGGTCACATATTACGAAATACCAGCAGGACGGGCTCTATATGGCAGGAATGTTCTCATCGCCGAATTATCCCGAGAGGAGCATGGAGGGATCGATCAGGGCAGGGTTTGAGGTCGCGGACCTTATCGCGAAGCAGGAGGCACAGAGTGGGGAACATTGAGGTCAGTGCAGTTATACCGGTGTATAATGACCGGAAAGCGCTCGGCAAGGCCCTGCCTGAGTCAATCGCCGTGCTTGAGTCATTAACCCCCGGTTTTGAACTGATTGTTGCCGAAGACGGGAGTACCGACGGAAGCTACGAATTTGTCAGGGAATATGCCAATAAAGACCCCCGCGTACGTCTTTTGCACCGCGACGAGCGGCAGGGGAGGGGTACTGCCCTGAACAGGGCGTTCCAGGAGTCCCGCGGGAGTATCGTATGTTATTACGACGTTGACCTTGCCACCGATATGCGTCACTTTTCTGAACTTATCAGCGCCATCAGGGAAGGATATGATATCTCAACCGGCTCACGTCTCCTGCCATCGAGTGACATCACCCGGAGCGGGGGCCGGGAGATCGCCAGCCGGGGGTACAATTTTCTGGTCAGGCTCGTTCTCAGGAGCCGTCTCTGTGACCACCAGTGCGGCTTCAAGGCATTCAACCGCGAACGACTGCTGACCCTTATACCCCTGATCAGGGACGGCCACTGGTTCTGGGACACCGAAGTCCTTGTACGGGCACAACGGGCAGGATACAGGGTTTTTGAGTTCCCGGTACACTGGACAGAAGGTGAAGGGACGACGGTCCGTAAAAATGATGTGATCTCAATGGGCAGGGCAATTCTGCGCCTGTGGTGGCAGTTACATGTTACGAAAGATTAGCGCCATCGTTATCCCGACCCTGATTGCGGCCGGTATAATCGCGTTCATGCTGTACCGGGTATGGGATGACCTCCTTGTCGCACTTGAACACATTGTATGGCTCTACCTGCTCTTTGCCACACTCGTATGCCTTGGGGCGTGGATCCTCCGGGGTTACCGGTACCAGGTCATCCTGAAAGGAATCGGGTACCAGACCGGCCTGTGGTTCTCCACCGCCTGCATTTTCGTAAGCCAGACCGCCAACCTTGTGATCCCGGCCCGTCTTGGTGACCTGGTCAGGGTTTTTATCCTGAAGCACGAATATGGAGCAACGATCTCCGAGGGGATTTCATCCCTGGTCGTCGAACGCGTCTTTGATATCATCATGATCGCAGTCCTCGGTGCACTCTCCCTTCCCTTTGTGCTGAATGTCCCGGAGTGGTTTTATACGGTGATCATCCTCCCCCTGGTGGCAGGAGCGGTATTTTTTGGAATACTCCTCTTTATCGGAAGATTTTCCTCGCAAAACAAGTATATACGGGTATTCCTCACGATGTGTGAACAGATAAGGAATGCGTCCCTGACGGTCCGTTCGCTTATTGTCCTCTCGACGACCTCGCTGGTCATCTGGATCATGGACATCGTCGTGTGCTTCTTTGTCGTCCTGATGTTCAATCAGTCGATCCCTTTTGCGGTGATCGTCCTTGCAATCGTCATCGGCAACCTGGTAAAGGCAGTGCCAATTACACCCGGGGGAATAGGGACCTACGAGATTGCGCTTGCCCTTACATTTTCAATCGCAGGGGTCAGCCCTGCAGTGGCAACACTCATCGCAGTGATCGACCACCTGATCAAGAACCTGATCACACTCGGAGGCGGCATTGTCTCGATCTATTACTTTGGCGGGTGGGTCATCGAAGCGATGAAATCAGCGTTTGACCGGAAGATGGAAGGAGGAAACGATCCTGGGGCCTGAATCTGAGATAATTGCAGTCGTCACCTGGCTGTTAGCGATCCTGTTTCTTCAGATCTCGATCTGGCCATACCTGAAGGGAGCATTCCGGGAGTTCTCGTACCCGGTCTCACTTGCAGGCGGAGTCCTCCTTTTCACTCTCTTTTCGTGGTATTGCGGTCTCGCAGGAGTACCTGTATACCTGGCACTCCTCCCGTTCGGGGCGCTCTGTGCACTGGCAATCGCAGCGGGCAGGTATTCCTTGAACGAATACAAGGCGCAATGGCCATGGATAGCGGTATTTCTGGTGTTTTTCCTCTTTATGCTGGAGGTACGGTTTGTCAATCCAAGCATTTCATATGCCGAAAAATTCATGGACCATGCATTCCTGGCATCGATTATCCGTACACCGGTAGTCCCGCCACTTGATCCGTGGTTCCTCGGCGGTACCCTTGACGTCTATTATTACCTCGGGTACTGGATATTCGGAACACTGGCGCTGGTCACCGGTGTCCCGTCAAATATAGCATTTAACCTGGCACTCCCGACAGTCCTCGGTCTTTCGGCAGTCCTGATGTTTGCACTGGCACACCTGCTGACAAAGAGGTTCCAGTGGCTCCCGCTCCTGACGTTCCTCGTCGTCAACCCTTCATTCGTGTACCAGATCGTGCAGGGAAAGTCCCTTGGATCAGTGCTCTGGGACAGCACAAGGACCATTCCGAATACTATCAACGAGTACCCGATCTTTTCGTTCCTGTGGGGGGACGTCCACCCGCATGTCATCGGTATCTTCAACCAGGTTTTTCTTATCTTCCTGCTGGTCTACGCATGGAGGTGCTGGACTTCGTCGTCGTCACGCGAAAAATGGATAATCGCAGGCCTTTGTGCCGTCAGCCTCGGTGCGATGCCCCTGATCAACACGTGGGACGTGCTCGTCTATGCACCGGTCACCATTCTCTTCGGGCTCATCCTCTGGTACCGGGGTACCTGCAGCGCCATGGGACGGGCTGGCGACTGCAGCATTACCGCCTGGATCCGCCAGGTCATTGCCAGCTCCCGATCGTTTCTCACCGGGATGTTCCGAACCCCGCTGCCAGGTCCTGCATCGCTCAATGGCCGGTTCATATCCATCCCGTGGGCATTTCTTGTCCTGGTGCCGATCATTTCAGTCCTCTTTTACCTGCCGTTTTATTTCCAGATGAATACAGCGGGAATACAGGGAATCGGTATTGTCCACACCCCGACCGCACCGCTTGATTTTCTCCTCGTCCACGGCATATTTCTCTTTATTTTTATCATCTACCTTGCAAAGGACATCAGGAAGCGCCCCTGCCTCCTTCTTATCTCTGTCCCTTTTGCGCTTGCAGGATACGCCGCTGCCGCAATTGCCGTGATACCACTTGTATACCTCATCGCACGGCGAAAGATGAGCCCCGCTGAACTCCTTGCAGTCCTCGGCCTTATCATCATCATCCTGTGCGAATTTTTCTACCTGAAGGACAACATGGGAGAGACATATTACCGGATGAACACGCTGTTTAAGTTCTATATCGGGGCATGGCTGCTGATGGGCGCATCATCGTTCTCCATGGTTGCACAGATGATCGGAGGACGGCTGCCTGAAGGCTGGATCTCACGGAAGAAATCGGCGATAATTGCGGTAATTGCCGTTTTATTCCTCCTTTCGGTGCCAATCCTTGTACCTCTCGACTCGCCGTACCGGAGCACGACCCTCGACGGCCTTGCATACCTGACGACGGCCCACCCCGGTGATGCTGAAGCGGTTGCCTATCTCCGCGCACTTCCGGGAACGATCGGCATCGTGGAGGCGGAGGGAGGGGATTATACCTATTTTTCAAGGATATCTTCTTTTACCGGTCACCAGGCCGTCATCGGTATGCCGTTCCACGAGTTTATGTGGCGGACTGATACCACCGGGTGGTACGGGGAGAGGATCAATGATATCCGGGCCATGTACGAAGACCCGCAGCAGACCAGGGAGTTGATGGAAAAATACAATGCAAGCCTCATTTACGTGGGGGATTCAGAACGGGAACGCTATACCGTGAAGGTATCGGAATCAGGGCTGCCCCTGCTGTATGACCGTGCCGGTGTGCAGATATACCTCCGGGAATGACGGGAAACGGCAGAATCGCGTTTTTCTCCCGGTTCAGAAAACGCACCTTCACAAACCTTTATTGCCGTACCTGCCATAATAATATGGCTACATCGTCGTCACTGACTGATGAGTGATGAGGGAGACGCTACTCCTGAATGAGGTGAGTTATGGCAAAGTCTTACGTAAAATTCGAAGTTTCTGAGGAAATTCAGAACAAGGCGCTTGAAGCGCTCGAGATAGCACGGGACACAGGAAAGATCAAGAAGGGATCAAACGAGGCGACCAAAGCCATCGAGAGAAGTATTGCAGGGCTGGTCCTTATCGGCGGAGACGTCGAGCCGGAAGAGATCGTGATGCACCTTGCACCACTTTGCGAAGAGAAAAAGATCCCGTACATATTTATCAACAAACAAAACGACATCGGCGCTGCAAGCGGACTTGATGTGGGTTCAACTGCTGCTGCAATCGTCAAGCCCGGCAAGGCCAAAGACATGCTTGACGAGATTGTAAAACAGATCGCAGACCTGAGAGCGTGAGGCAATCATGGCAGATGACGCAGTGCCGGCAGAAGTTATCGAAGTCATCGGTTCCACCGGTATGCACGGTGAAGCGATGCAGGTGAAATGCCGGATTCTTGACGGGAACAACAAGGGGAGAATCATCACCCGCAATACCGTCGGGCCAATCCGTGAAGGGGATGTCCTGATGCTTCTTGAGACCGAACGGGAAGCAAAGAAGCTTTCCAGAAGGTGAATGAAAAATGGTGGAGATTAAAAACTGCAGTTTCTGCGGAGAAGCGATCGAGCCCGGGACCGGCAAGATGTTTGTCAGGAAAGACGGTTCGATCTACTATTTCTGCAGCACCAAGTGCCAGAATAATTTCAGACTTGGCCGTGCAGCCCGGCGCGTCCCGTGGACACAGGCCGGCCGCAAGGCACTCGGAAAGGAGTGATCCCGGATGGACCGCACCTTTGTGATGGTAAAGCCCGATGGTGTGGCCCGCGGGCTTATCGGGGAAATAGTCTCACGTTTTGAGGCAAAAGGGCTGAAGCTTGTCGCAGCACGGTTTGAGAAGCTTCCTGACAAGAGGGTCATGGAGCAGTACCGTGAGCACCTGGAAAAGCCGTTTTTCCCGTCACTCCAGCACTACATCACCAGCGGGCCGTGCTTCCTGATGGTGTGGGAAGGAAAGTCGGTCGTTCCGGTTGTACGCCTTTTAGTCGGCGCGACAAATCCCGCCGGGGCTGCACCGGGGACAATCAGGGGCGATTTTGCCCTTGATATCGGCAGGAATGTAATTCATGCCTCGGATTCACCCGCCAGTGCAGAGCGTGAGATCTCAATCCACTTCTCTGCTGACGAACCTGTTTCGTATAAGCGGGTGGACGAACCGGTCCTCTACGAGTAGGGATACCGGTCCGGACCATTACATTTTTCTCTTTTTGATCTCGCCGGATTCTCCTGTTTTGTCTTCTGAATACCATTATTCGCCCGTATTCGAAGCGCATGCCGGAACGCGTATGCATCCATCCGGATTTGCATAAAACTGCGTGGTTTTCAGAAAGGAGTCCTGAGAGAGTCCCGGTCTTCACCAGGCTCTTCGTCTATCAAAAACAAAAGGACCCCGAATCACGGTTCCCCGCAGGGCATTCATACATTGCAGATAGGAACCTGTAAAACATGGAAACACCTGATATTTCAGGGAGGGCCAGAACGCTCTTATTTTATGAGATACTAACTCTCGTTCATGGCCGGGGATTTAATCAGTTTCACCCTCCTTGCATTTTCATCGTTACTGATTGTGGTCAATCACCTCGCTGCGACCCTGATATTTTTATCGCTCACGGGAGACATTGATTCATCCCGCAGGCTGATCATTGCCAGGGATGCATGCAGGTATGCCCTGATTATTCTCCTCGTCTTTGCCATCCTCGGGGGTATCATCCTCCAGCTCTTCGGGATCACGGTTGATGCATTCAGGATCGGTGGCGGTATTCTTCTTTTCGGCATCGGTATGGAGATGGTCTATGCAAAGACGTCCCGCACAAAACTGACTGCGACCGAGAAGTACGAGAGCATGGATGCGGAGGATATC
>JBFYKV010000096.1:0-8932 GCA_041305745.1 Methanoregulaceae archaeon
TTTTCATCGTTAATATTTTCAACCCACTCCAAACCGTTCCCCCTAACTCCCTCAACAATCGAAAAAAACCCTTCACTTCGAGCCCCGTTTCCCTCACTCCCATAACCCAATCCCTCTTCCTCCATCGCCAGCCAATCCACAATAAACGACCCCGGCAAGACCGCATGGCAATACGAACACTTGTACGCGGTCCGGGAATGCCGGGAACGGTAAAGACCCGGGCCTCGTATACTGATCAGACTTTTTCCCCACTGTTTATCTGACAGGTTGTGGCGCCTTTTCTTCATCGTTACCTGGCTGGTAGTCCGGATGAGTCTCCTGACGTGCAAGAACTGCAAGGATGAGAATAATGATGCCGATGAAGAACGCAAACAAAAACGCCAGGTCGAACCCTGCCGTGAGTACTTCTATCCTGATGTATGCCGGGGCTAACCGTGTTATCGCGTTGTGGGTCGCAATTGCATCAATACCCTGGATGAATACGAGGTTAAAGATGGCGATCCCGATCGTCATGGGAGCAAACCGCTCAAGACTGGTGAGGCTTGAGACCATGCCCTGGTACTTCTTTGATACCGAGTTCATGATCATGTTTGACGCCGGTGTCAGCATCAGGCCGAGCCCGAAGCCGATTAAGACCAGGCACAGGACCACAAACCCGGTGGTCGTATCTACCCTGATGCGTGTCATCAGGAAATACCCGGCAACAATTGAAATCCCGGCAGCAATGCTGAGCAACCTGCCGCCGGCCCGGTTATAGAGCACCCCTGCCAGAATTCCGCCCACCATCATGGCAACCGAAAGCGATGTTAATATCAGCCCGGCAGTGGAAGGGGTGAATCCCTTCACGTACTCGAGATAGAAGGGGAGCAGGTAGCTGATACCGGCAAAGCTGAAGAACAGCAGGACCATCGTCGTGTTGGTCAGGAGGAAATTTTTCCGTTTAAACAGGCGCAGCTCGAGAAGCGGGTCAGGGGCCCTGAGTTCGCACCAGACAAAGCCGGCGAGCGTGAGAATTGCAAGCATTAAGGAACCAAGGATAACCGGGTCCGCCCATCCAAGCGTCTGCCCTTCCGACAGGGCAAAGAGCAGGGAGGCCAGTCCGGTGAATATCAGGACTGCCCCGGACCGGTCGAACCCGGCCGGCCGTTCATGGGCCTTTATCGACGGGATCACCTTTGCACCGAGGAGAATCGCACAAATTCCGACCGGGACATTGATGAAAAAGATCCAGTTCCAGGAGAGGAACTGCGTTAGTATTCCGCCGATGGTCGGCCCGATTGCCGTCCCAAGGGCGGCGAACGTCAGGACGATGCCCATGGCTTTTCCTTTCTGCTCCATCGGGATATACGCCGTGACCATCGCCGGTCCGATCGCGGTAATCATGGCGCCGCCAACAGCCTGGATTGCCCGTGAACCGATAAGGACGGTAAAGGAATAGATGAAATCCGGAAGAAACCCGCAGGCAAATGATCCGATGGTGAAGATCAGGAAACCGGACAGGAACACTTTCTTAAACCCAATCACGTCAGAAACTTTACCGAAGATCAGGACACACCCTGCCATTACCAGCAGGTAAATAGTCGATACCCAGCTTACCATGCTTGTGGTGACGTTGAATGCTTCAGATATCGTAGGGAGAGCGATATTGACAATTGTTCCATCCAGCGCCGACATAAATGTGGCGAGTGATATTGAGATGATGAGGAGACTGAATCCTTTCTTTCGAGTATCAGCCCGGTCCAATTCCATGCTATTCTATTTGGCATGCCGGGTAGATGAGGTTTGCCGTACTTTTATGCCATTGTACAGGATTGTTCCGGGAAAGAGTATCAGGATTTTGAATAAACTCCCGGAATCAATGATAAAATGTCACTCATGCAGCAGGCGGGTATCATGCGGGACAGCCGGTTCCCCTGTTAATACCCTCACCTTTATCATTAGGTGTGACCTAACTAACAATTGATCGGAGTATGCGGAAACGAGAAGAGGATCTGTTCGAAGTATTGGATCATCTTCTCAGCATCAGGAACGAATGTTCCTGCAAAATCTTCTCCGAATGCGGATTATCTGATATGACGGTCAAACAGATCGCGTATCTGAAAATCATCGATGAACAGGGGGATGTCACCTTCAGCAGGCTTGCAGAGATTACCAGGAACTCAAAGCCCACGATCACCGAGATGGTCAATAAATTTGTAAAGATGGAGTGCGTGTACCGCGAACGCTGCCCCGATGACGGGAGGGTCCTGTATATCAGGCTGACTGAAAAAGGGCAGAAAGTTGCGCAAGCCGAGCACAACACCCTCCGCCTGTTGATTGAACGGCTGATGGAAACCCTGGATGAACACGAACAGGAGCTTCTCGTCAGGCTGCTGGATAAGGTCAGGTAATTTTTTTGCCGCCTTTATTAGTTAGGTAAATTCGAACTAAATTATTGAGGAAACCATGCAATCAGTACATACTGATAATTCAAGGGAAACAATTGTCATCCCGCTCTTTGAGATCGTCGTCTTCCCGGACACCCGGACAAAATTCCAGGTCGACAGGGAAACCGGAGAGCTCCTGGCAGCCGGGATGGATGGAAACGGAAACGTGTATGCAGTCGGGCTGACGGTGAAAAGCGGCACCCGGCCTTCAGAAATAACCGTCGATTCACTATACACAACCGGAAACCAGTTTCTTATCTCGCGGGTACAGCCTGCCGACGACGGGTACGTGGTCTGCGCGCAGGCGATGCAACGGGTAAAGGCAGACTTCCTGTCCGAAACTGAGGGAATATTCTATGCCACGTATACACCTGTCCCGGACGTACAGGATCTCAATGAAGAACTGGAGGCCCGGATCCTTGAAGATATAAAAACGACCGTCCACGATATCAGCAGCCGGTTCCCGGGATCAGAACAGTTTACCCGTCCGCTCGGGATGATGGATTCCATCGACCAGATCCTGGGGTTTGTCATGCCTTTCCTGCCGGTCAGTCTTGAAGATAAGCAGCGGCTTCTTGAGATTTTTTCAGTCCGGCAACGATACGTCACCTTCCTCGAGATGCTCGTGAAAGCACGCGAAGACATCAACATCCGGATCGAGATGGCAAAAAAAGTGTCTGACCGGGTGAGCAAATCAAACCGGGAAGCAGTCCTCCGGGAGCAGCTGAAGGTCATCCAGGAAGAGCTCAACCAAGACGACGACTCCGGTGACGGCGGATACCGTGAACGGATCGGGAACTCGAAGATGCCGGACGACGTGCGTAAGAAGGCACTGGCAGAGGTGAAAAAACTGGAGGCCGGCGGCAGCCACAACCATGAAAGTCCGGTGATCCGGAACTATCTCGACCTCCTCCTCGACCTGCCCTGGGTTACGGACGAGAAGAAAAGCATCGATACCGGACAGGCCCGCCAGGTCCTCGACAGCCACCACAACGGCCTTGAAAAAGTAAAGGAACGGATTATCCAGCACCTCGCAGTGATGAAGCTGAAGCAGGAGAAACAGGGCTCGATCCTCCTCTTTGCAGGTCCGCCCGGAACCGGCAAGACAAGCCTCGGGCGGAGCATTGCAGAAGCTCTCGGGAGGGAATATGTCAGGATCAGCCTTGGCGGCGTAAGAGACGAAGCCGAGATCCGGGGACACAGGAGGACCTATGTCGGGGCCCTGCCCGGACGGATCATCCAGGGCATAAAAAGAGCCGGTACTAAAAACCCGGTCTTCATCCTCGACGAGATCGACAAACTGGCAACGTCGTACGCAGGTGATCCGGCGAGTGCACTGCTCGAAGTCCTCGACCCTGAACAGAACAACACGTTCTCTGACCACTACCTTGAGGTCGCGTACGATCTCTCTGATGTGCTCTTCATCGCGACCGCAAACTCCCTTGCAACGATCCCTGCACCGCTCCTCGACCGGATGGAGCTGATCGAGATTTCAGGCTATACGAAGAACGAGAAATTCTCGATTGCAAAAGACCACCTGCTGCCCGGGACCTTAAAAGAGCACGGCCTCGATGCGGACCAGCTCCGGATCGATGACGAAGCGATGAAAGTAATCATCGATAACTATACCCGCGAGGCAGGGGTCAGGTGGCTCAAAAAGCAGCTCGCAAAGACAGCCCGTTACGTGTCAGAGAAGATCGTCTCAGGGAAGGCAGAACTGCCGTTTGTCGTCACGGCCGGTATGCTCCCGGGCATCCTCGGAAAAGAACCGGTACGCAAGGAAGTTGCGCGAAAAGATATGGTACCCGGCGTTGTGACCGGCCTTGCCTGGACCCCGTTCGGCGGCGAGATCCTCTTTATTGAGGGCACGTTCATGCCCGGGACCGGCAAGCTCACTCTTACCGGCCAGCTCGGCGACGTGATGAAGGAGTCGGCGACAATATCGTTGAGCCTCATCCGGTCACGGCTCGCACAGAGGGAGAGCGGGTTTGACTTCATCACGAGCGATATTCACATCCACGTGCCCTCGGGTGCGACCCCGAAGGACGGTCCGTCAGCAGGAGTGACCCTCTTTACGGCTCTCGCATCGCTGATCACCGGGAAGACCGTCGACCCGCACCTTGCCATGACCGGGGAGATCACCCTGAGCGGGGCGATATTGCCTGTGGGAGGAATCCGGGAAAAAGTCCTTGCTGCTCACCGTGCCGGGATAACCAAAGTAATCCTGCCAAAAGAGAACGAACGCGACCTTCAGGATATTCCCGAAGATGTCAGGAACGAACTGAATTTCGTGACGGTGGAAACGATCGAGGAAGTGCTCAGGGAGGCGCTGGACATAGAACTCCCCCGGTTCGTTGTTTCCCATGCAGGGAACAGTTTTGTCCCGGTGCAGAATTGCTAATCCCCTTCCTCACAACCCCATCTTTCCCGGGAGGTCCCGTGCCCACGCTGCAATGGCATCCCAGTCACGGAAATCACCAACCATGGATTTTTCAGCCTCGACCATCCTTCGTATCAGAAAATTGAATTGTGCCGGATCAACTTTCCCGGCAAACAGGGCCACCGAAACCGGATTTTTTGGAGTAATTGATGCAGAGAGGATTTTTGTCTCTTCTTCCACCTCTCCGGGTTTATTCGAGACCGGAGCCATCCCGACCGCGAATACGGCAACCGGCTTTGCACCCAGTTCCTCGCGAAAACGCTTTGCAAATTTCCCCAGTTCGATAACCTTGTGCATGTAAACCGGTGCCCCGAGGATGACTGCGTCGTACCCCTCAAGCGATGTCACCATTTTCATATCACTTACGACAACGTCGTATCCTGCAGATTGCAGTTCTTTTCCGACAGCCACGGCAATCTCTGCCGTTGACCCCTTCCGTGTTGCATAGGTAACTAAAATCCGTGCAGCCATGGTTATTACCTGAAAAATATAATGCGCAGAATGCGGTAAATACCTAATCCCGGAAGAGCGGATGCCGCGGGAGACGATATTCTTTGACGGATGTACCGGCGTTCCCGGTCTGGCCGGTCAGGGGAATTGAGAGACTCCGGCTATTTCACTTTTAGTTTTATGCGGTATGTCCGTCTGTGTTCGGATGATTTCTTATTAAATGACCGAAAAATCCTGAAAGGCGATTGTGGCATTGATTCGGCCCGCTGGAGAAATTTCCCGACGGCATTTCCGTCCGCCTGGATATCACACAGGTGGATTATTTCGCCCACCTGCCCGGTGAGGACTTTGCCATTCTTCAGGGCAGAAGAGAGTGAATCCGCAATTTCCCATTGTTGATGCCGTACTTCACTCTTTTGCATATTGTTTATATAGGCCGTTATAGTAGTCATACTTATCCTATCCCTGGCGGATACTGCAACCGGATATGTCCCCGGTAGTGCAGCCTCTGCCGGGTTTGAAATCAAACGCCTGGAAAACCATATTCCGGGCTCATTATTCTGCAATGGCAGTGAGGTATCCGTCATGGTATATACCGGGACGACTGGTGGAAAACGGGTGGTGAAAAATCATTCTGCAGATAGTGATTTTTACTACTGGTATCCGGGCAGACACAGACGACCGGAGGTTAACGATGAATAAGACGGTCATCATTTTTATCATGAAGGTGAAAATTTCGCCATATAAGTTGGTCTTACCCGGGGAAGATCTTACGCTCTCAACAAAAATTGTGTAATCGCAGAACCACAGGCGAAAGGATATATCAAAAAATCCTGATATCTCTTGCTGTACACGGGTGTCATGATTCAGTGATACCCGGTCAGTTTATACTGTTCCGGTTTTTAAAAAACCGGAGAGGAATTAGAGATATATGAAAGATATAAGGACAAAACACCCGGTATCGGACACTGCAGCGCTTGTGATGCTCTGGGCGCAGGATTACTTCCGGGCAAATCCGATTGTCAGTGCCTATCTCAATAACCTCGGCCTCTCGGCAGGTACGGATCTTCTCGACCGGTACAACAGGATATGTCCCTGGTATTCCGAAGTAATCATCAACCGGAAGCATTTCATTCAGGGCACGGCCAGGGAGCTGGCCAGGCAGACCCCGGGGAAGATAACAATTGTCAACCTCGGTGCCGGCTTCTCACCGCTTGCCCTTGAAATGGTCGACCTCCTCTCCACAAGGTGCAGGTTTATCGAGATGGACCAGAGCAGCATGGAACAGAAGCACGCCCTGTATACCCGCCTCGTCCCTGACCATTGCGAATTTATCTCGTGTATCGAGGGCAATATAAACGATATCCCGTCGCTCGTGGCCGACCTCGAAGGAGTCGGGGACTCCCACCTGATCACCGTTATGGAAGGACTTTCATATTATATCAAAAAACAGGTGATGGAGAACGTATTTCCGGCGATCTCCGGGATCTCGGCAGAACAGAGCCTCATCTTTGAGCACCTCAGGCCCTGCGACCTTATCAACGAAGACCGCCGTTTCATCCCGTACGATATCTTCTCACATGTCAGGGACTATACCACCCTCGACCGTATGACGACCTATTCTGAAGAGGAGATCCGGGGGATGCTCCCGGCCGGCTTTGCCTGCAGGTACTACCACATGGACGAGATGGAGAGGAGTAGGACCGGGTCGAACACGTATTTCCCGACACCCGGTTCAGGCTGGCTCTCGTGTGCCGTTGCGGTCCGGAGAAAGGAAGAACAGATAAAGCTGCATGCGTAGAAATTCGTTTAATCGCAATAACTCCCTTATTTTGGCTCTTCGCTATTTCGTGGGGATATGATCCTGCAGGTTGAATGATATGTGATGACTTTTTCGTTCATACCTTCCAGTACACTAAACTTTGCCGCACCCGGAAATACCGCGACGGCTCAGCCTTTCGAATACGGGACGAATATACAGTCACCAACAGAGGGTGCGATATACGAGATACATAATGACTGATGAGGTGTTTGATTAAACGTCGGCTATCCAGTGACTATCCTGTGTTCCCTGAAGAACAGTGTTCCTATCTACCCGTACTAACAGCGGGGAGGGCCTTATTTTAAAAAATTCCGGAATTCAGGCCCAAAATAATGAGTAAACGGGTATTTCGGCTGCACCGGAAGGATAAAGATAGATATAATTATGTTAAAGGGGAAATTCAACGAAGATGGAAAAAAATAACGGGGGTTTTTTCCTTCCGGCCGAATCAGCTGACATCACCGATCGCAGGAAACCAGCTGATGAAATTTTAGCAGGCGAAGAAAAATACCGTGCTTTTTTTACTACGTCGATAGACTGCGTATTCATCACGACCCTGGACGGGAAGTGGGCTGATTTCAACGAAGCAGCAATCGGTCTCTTCGGATATGACAGCCGCGAAGGGCTTATGCACGTAAAAATCATTGACCTGTATGCCGATCCTGCCGATAGAAAAGGTCATATCAGGAACATCATTGAAAAAGGATATTCTTTTGAATATCCGGTCAGGTTACGGAAAAAAGGCGGAACCATTGAACCGGACCGGCGTGCAGGAACTGCGTTCTCTCTGTTATTGCAGGAAAAGGGTTTACATGGATGAAAGAAAGCTGTTTTTATTCCTGAAGCGCCCGCTTGCGCTTGTTTTTTTCTCAATGCTTGCACTGATGTTTATTTATGAATTCATCAAACAGGTTCTGAACCCCTCCATCACCATCTGGGAATCCCATCTCATCACGATCATTTTCACCAGTGTTATTGCCGTGATTATTTCCTATTTCCCGCTTCGTTCCGCATATAATGAGCGGGAAACGGCCCGGGTCACGGAAGCGGCGTTAAAAGAGAGCGAGGCAGAATCCAAAAACATCCTCCGGACTGCGATGGACGGGTTCTGTATCGTCGGCCCGGCAGGATCGTTACTTGATGTCAATGATGCATTCTGCACCATGACCGGCTACAGCCGGGATGAACTGCTCACGATGTCCCTTGCAGATATCGAAGTAAAAGAAACAAAGACCGATATCGCAGGCCACATCCAGGAGATCATCAGGAAAGGCGCGGACCGGTTTGAGTCGCAGTACCGGTGCCGGGACGGGAGCATCATCAATGTTGAAATCAGCGTTGTCCACTCCGAGACCCACAGCCGGCATTTTGTGGTGTTCCTCCATGATATCACGAACCGTAAGCGTGCGGAAGAGATCCTCAAAAGCAGCGATGCACGCATGCGTGCGATGCTCGAATCAATCATTGCAGGCGTTGTCATCATCGATCCGGACACCCATACGATTGTCGATGCCAATGCCGTTGCAGCAAGGATGATCGGGGCAGAAAAAGAGGCCATCATCGGTTCGGTCTGCCATAAATACATCTGTCCTGCTGAAGTGGGCTCATGCCCGATTACGGACCTTAACCAGGTCGTCGACCATTCCGAGAAACTGCTGATCCATGCAGATGGCACCACAAGCCCGATACTCAAATCGGTGGTTCCCGTCAGGCTCAATGACCGCACCTACCTTCTTGAAAGTTTCATCGATATATCGGATATCAGGAAGGCGGAAGATGCGCTCCGCGAGAGCG
>JBFYKV010000097.1:0-30052 GCA_041305745.1 Methanoregulaceae archaeon
TATTGTGCAATTTTTCCTTTCCCACCTGACACGAACAGGAAATCCTTACGCGGTTAACCGCAGGTCTTCCCGGATATCCTGAAGGTCAACAAATGGTACGTTGTCATCCCGATGAC
Source organism: Methanoregulaceae archaeon (assembly GCA_041305745.1). Classification (GTDB taxonomy): domain Archaea; phylum Halobacteriota; class Methanomicrobia; order Methanomicrobiales; family Methanospirillaceae; genus UBA467. The sequence goes on from JBFYKV010000097.1 coordinate 117, forward strand.
TGCGCTGATTATCATCGTGCTTATGGTGATCGGGAGTATGGGGCTGTGAATACCCTGCACACAATTTCAGCGCTCCGGTAAAAGTTGATCCCATCAGGGATCCTGAATTTTTAAGGAAAAAACGGAATTTTCAGTTCTTAATTGCGGCTTTCACCTTTACCATGACATCTGGCGGGATGGGGTCCATTTTATGGGCCGTTTTTGCGTGTTCTGTAATTTTTTTCATCAGCTCAGCTTCGGTGGGTGCAGAGGTCTGAAACCCACAGTTTTTACCAAAACATACAAAAGATGGCATTTTTTACACCAGTGTGTCATTATTCTGTGTCTATTTATGTCTTTTTATTGTCCCGTCATCCCGGGTCATCTGCAGCCGTGTGAGGCAGCACAGCTGCCAGGTCACAGGTATTTCAGAAGTAGCAGGCAATTGTAACCCTGGAACGCCTGAAACAAGTACTGGTACCCGGGATCAGCTACTCCTCGTCCGTATAATAGTAGTATTCCCCGTTTGACTTCTGTTCCCGGTCAAGATACGACCCGGGCTTGTTGATACGGGGCCTGCCGCTCCGGTCCCGCCTGAAGGTGACCTTTAGCTGCGAAAGGAACTGGTTCATACCATTCCTCATGCCAAACGGACCTTTTGCCGCCCCGCTTATACCGGGCTGCCCGTCGAAGACGAGGACCCGCTCGCTTATCATATCGACGAGATAGATATCGTGGTCGATCACCATGATCGCGGCATCTTTTCCATCGACATGGTGCTTGAACATCCGGGTTATCCTGACACGCTGTTCGACATCGAGGTGGGCACTCGGTTCGTCGAGAATGTACAGGTCGGCATTCCGGGAAAGGCAGGCTGCGATGGCGACCCGCTGAAGTTCGCCGCCCGAGAGGGTATCGACCGGAGACTGGAGTATCGGCCCGAGCGAGAGCGGCTCGATAATATCATGCTGGTACATCGAGGTTGCAAACGCGGTTGAAAAGCTTCTCAGGTAGAATTCTACCGTATCGGAAGAGTCTGCCTTGATATACTGGGGCTTGTACGAGATGGTAATGCTCGTTTCAAGAGGGCCCCCGTCGGGGGTTTCGGCTCCTGCAAGAAGCTTTGCAAACGTACTCTTTCCGATACCATTTGCACCGACGACCCCGAGGACCTCGCCGGCCCTGATCTCCCCGCCCCTGACGTCAAGCCTGAACTCCTCGAACGTCTTTGTCATTTCAGGGAATTCAAAGAGGATCTCGCGATCAGATCCCGCCTCATGGGCGCGTTTTTCAAATACGACCTGGTGCTGCCTGAACCGCACGTTCTCCTCGGGAAGATACCCTTCGAGGTACTGGTTAATTCCCACCCGTACTCCCTTGGGCTGGGTTATGACACCGAACACCGCGGGTTTACCATAGGCGATATGGACCGTATCTGCGAGCATATCGAGGATCGCAAGGTCATGTTCGACGATGACGATGGGACGGGTCGCAGCCAGTTCACGAATAAGACCTGCCACCGCAATACGCTGGTAAATGTCAAGAAAAGGGGTAATTTCATCGAGGAAATAGAAATCCGCTTCCCGCGCCAGGCATGCTGCGATTGCCACACGCTGAAGCTCACCGCCCGAGAGGGTTTTTATATCATTACCAAGTACCTGCCCGAGTTTTAAGGCTTCGACGTATTCTGCAAGTTTGCCCCGTTCATCAGTACTTTTCAGCAGCCCGGCCGGTGTCCCCGTGAATACCTTCGGAATGTAGTCGATATATTGCGGCTTTACCGCGACTTTGAGTTTTTTCTGCGAGATAGTCTGGAGATAATCGAAGAGCTCGGTCCCGGTATACTTTTTTAATACCTCTTCCCACCCGGTCTCCCGGTCGCTCTCACCAAGGTTCGGCTTTAACTGCCCTGATAATATCTTTACCGCGGTACTCTTCCCGATACCGTTTGCCCCGAGAATACCGGTGACCTTGCCTTCCACCGGTATGGGAAGGCCATAGAGGGCAAACCCGTTCCTGCCGTACCGGTGAGTGGCATGTTCGAGCTCTTCAGGGAGGCTCACGATATCGATTGCATCAAAGGGGCATTTCTTGACACATATGCCGCACCCGACGCAGAGCTCCTCTGATATGACCGCTTTTCCGTCTTCCCCGATGGTCACGGTCTCGTCACCGGTCCGGACACGCGGGCAGTACAGGATACACTCGGTGCCACACTTTTGTGAATGGCACCTGTCACGATGAACGACTGCAATTCGCATAGACACTCACAGGAGGGAACCCGAAAGGAGAAGGGTCCATGTGATGAACCAGAAGGCAAATGTCATGAAACCCTGGTAAAACCAGTCTTTTTTACCAAGAGACGAGACATTCATCTTCATCAGCATGAAAATGTGCTTCTGCACGACGATTCCCGCAAGCATGATGAAAAGGGCCAGTATTGTATAACTCTGAAAACCGAGAATGCCTGCCGGGTCTATTACAAGGTACGAGATGCACCCGGTGATGATCCCCATGAAACAGGCGACCAGCGATCGCTGGACACGGAGAATATGCTCGCGCTTCTTCTCTGCCGCAGTAAGTTTCCGCGGGACATCGCTCTTTTCCTCAACTTCGTCGCCACTCATCATGACACCAGTAGACCTATATTTTAATGCTAAAGCCATATCTAATTTGGTATCCCATGGCAACGATGCAGGGCATGAGCGGTGTTGATATAAAGGCAGTAGTGTACGAGCTCTCCGGGCTCCTTCCACTCTGGGTCAGCAAGGTGTACCAGGTCACCCCAAAAAATATAATTATCCGCCTTAATGGAGAAAATCATGCCAAGTACCAGATGCTTATCGAATCAGGACGGCGGGCCCACCTCGTCCGCACGATGCCGGCCACCCCGAAACTCCCCCCGCAGTTTGCCATGCTGCTCCGGAAATATGTAGCGGGCGGAAAAATTCTCTCAATTTACCAGCCTGGTATCCAGCGTATCATCGTCATGGACATCAGGAAGAGCGACCAGGTCTATCACCTCGTGACCGAGCTCTTTGATGACGGCAACATCGTCCTCTGCAACGAGGACTATTCTATCATAAAACCCCTGAGACATCACCGGTTTAAGGACCGCGAGGTGGTCCCGGGTGTGCCATATATCTTTCCGCCCGACGATCCGACCACCTTTGATCCCGGGCATTTCAGTGATTTTTTAAAAAATGAGGACCGTGACATCGTCCGCTCATTGGCTATCGGCGCCATGTTCGGCGGAATGTACGCGGAATATATCTGTGAAAAGGCAGGAGAAGAAAAATCCAGGCCTGCACGCGAGGCAGATGCAGGAAAAATTTTTGAAATAGTTACGGAAATTGTCACAAAGGCAGGGGGACGCGCAATCTCCCCGGTAATAACACCGGCAGGATGCCTCCCTTTCCCGCTCGATGGCGAAGGCAGTTCAGACTTTGCCAGCTTCAACGAGGCGCTCGATTCATATTACCCTCCGGTTGTTCAGGTAAAACCTGCCGGGAAGAAACAGACCGGACCCTCGTCTGCAGAAGAGCGGATCCGCAACCAGCAAAAAACAGCAATAAAAAATTTTGAACGAAAGATCGCCAGGTACGAAAAGATCGTAGAGTTGATATACGGCAATTACGGTCTTGTGAACGAGATTGTGACAACGATTGACTCTGCAAGCAGGACCCGCTCGTGGCAGGAGATCGATCAGATCCTCAAAAAGCAGACCTCAGGGATTGCGACCACGATCACCTCTGTCAATCCGGCAGACGCATCAGTCGAGGTCGACCTTGGAGAAAAGGTGACCCTTTTTGTCCATGATAATGTCGAGGCAAATGCCGGCCGGTATTACGACCTGATTAAAAAATTCAGGAAAAAGATTGCCGGTGCAAAAGCCGCCATGGAAAAGAAGGTGGTAAAAAAGAGCAAAGTTGTAAAAAGGGCTCCGTTCCTGAAAAAGAAGTGGTATCACCGTTTCCGGTGGTTCATCACGAGCGATGGCATCCTCGTGCTCGGCGGACGGGATGCGTCACAGAACGAAGAACTGGTGAAGAAATACATGGAAGGAGGTGACCGTTTCGTTCATGCGGATGTGCATGGCGCAAGTGTCGTGATTGTCAAGGGAACGACCGGCCGCATGGATGAAGCTGCAGCATTCGCAGCATCATATTCCGGAGCGTGGCGAAGCGGTCATTTCACTGCAGACGTGTATTCTGTCGCCCCCGGACAGGTGAGCAAGACCCCCGAATCAGGTGAATACGTGAGCAGGGGATCGTTTATTATAAGGGGTGAGAGGGAGTATTACCGGAATGTTCCCCTCGGTATCGCCATCGGGTTACAGGTGACCCCTGAAGTTGCGGTCATCGGGGGTCCCCCGGCTGCAGTGACACTTCGTACAGATACCTGGGTTGAATTAAAACCCGGTGAATTCGAACCAAACGATACTGCCCGAAAGGTACTCCGCATCCTGCGGTCAAAAATTCCCGAAGATGAGCAAAAAGGCCTGAAATCAGTGTTGAACACCGAAAACGTGGCCGCATTCGTACCCCCGGGCGGCTCTGATATACTCGAACCATGAAAGCTGAAATCCAGGAGCTTCAACGCTCATTCGGTGAAATACGGCTTTTTCCTGAGACAATTGACGACCTCTGGCACCTTGAGCACCTTGTGAACCCGGGGGACCTTGTCTTTGCCACCACGCTCCGGGCCATGGAATCAGCCAGCGATAAGATACGGCCCGAGAAGATGGAGAAAAAGCCGGTCCGTCTTGGTATCAGGGTTGAAAAAGTCGAGTTCCACCCCTACGCAAACCGCGTGCGCCTGACCGGGATTATTGAGCAGGGCCTGGACACCGGGGCATACCATACACTCAATATCGAGACCGGGTACGAGATATCGCTCATAAAACAATGGAAGTCCATTGACCTGGAACGTGTTGAAAGGGCAGTGAAGGCATCGACTCATGATGTACTTCATATCCAGACGATCGAGGAGGGCGAGGCCGAACTCTTCCGGATGCGGCAGTACGGACCGGAAGGGGTCGTCACCGTGAGCACGGGGAGCGGGAAGGGGGGAGAAACAGATACACGGGCCGGCTTTTTTGAGCGGGTGGCCGAGCACCTCTCGCCGGTCAGAGGCCCGGTAATCCTGGCAGGACCCGGCTTTATCAAGGATGATTTCATGAAATATCTCCGCTCGCGCAATGAAGACCTCGCCGGGCGGATAAAAGTGGTAGAAACACGCCGGATGGGCACCGGTGCAGTGCAGGAAGTCATCGGACTCGGTATACCCGGGAGGATCCATGAAGACATGCAGCTCGGCCGTGAAGTGAGGTGCATGGAAGAGCTCCTCGTCCGCATTGCAAAAGACCTTCCCTATGCATATGGCCGCGGGCAGGTCGAAAAGGCAGTCGACTGTGGTGCTGTTGAAGAAGTCCTCGTTGCAGACTCCCTGATACGGGATGACCAGGTGAACCACCTGATGGAGAGAGCTGAATTGTTAAAAGCCCGCATCACGGTTTTTTCAACAGAATTTGATCCAGGCAGGCAGCTCGAGGCACTGGGTGGCGTTGCGGCACTTCTCAGGTACAGGGTCGACTGAAACCCCCGGGACTCCTTCAGGGAATAATAACTCTGTTTTTTCTCTTCACCCTTTTTACAGGGACAATTTCAGGAAAGATAGTATTGTGAGAATAGAACCTGTTTTAGATACCAGAGAATCTAATGAGGGATTTATCCTTCTTATTCCCGAGAAGTCACTGGAACGCCGGCAGGAAGCCCTTTGGGGGGCGGCGACGTTCATCTTGTCAGGGGCTTGTGGGCAACAGACCTCACATATCATGCGTAAAGGGGAATTCAGTCGTCCCACACGATATTGCGAAGAGCCTTTTTTATACGGGTTATTTAACCCCGGATCTTTGAGGTGGTGGCGGATAGTCACCTGAATCGCCGACGTTTAATCAGGCAATCCATAAGACACCCTCTTCACTGTTTTGCATGCGGGTTATAGAACCTTGAATCTTACAGGTGGTGGCGGATAGTCACTGGAACGCCGGCAGGAAGCCCTTCAGGGGCGGCGACGTTCATCTTGTCAGGGGCGTGTGGACAACAGTCCCCACATATCATACGTAAAGGGGAATTCAACAGCCCCACACGATAGAGGGGAGAGCCTTTTTTTATATGGATTTATTACACTCAAATCTTTGGCTGGGTGGCGGATAGTCACTGAACTGCCGCTTTTCAATATAATAACCTTCACGACATCATGTATTTCATCTATCGCACCCTCTGTTGGCGGCCGCAATCGTCGCCCCGGGTTCGAAGGGCTTTAGACTTCGCGGTATTTCCCGGGGCGGCTGAACTATCTTACCAAAGTATAAGGGAATCCGCCCCTGTCAGGTGAACCTGTAATATCCTGAAGTTTTTCATTTATTCAGACACCAGCACGGCAGGAAATCTTTTTCTGCAGGATAACTGATTGTAAATATATGATACAACACGAGTGCGGGTATGAGATGGACATCCGCTGTAAAAAGTGTGATAAGCCACTCATCTACAACGAGCGGCTCGGTATCCACTGCCCGTCCTGCGGCAGGGAAGTGACGCTTCTCTGTCACGGGTGCGGAAAAAAGTGGTAGGATCAGATCCCGTTCCGGAGCCACTGTGCATATTTATGTTGCAGCATCGTCTTTTCTTCGGGAGAGAGGTCTTTTTTCTTTGTTTTATGGAGGAATTCCTCGAGCTGGTTCACGACACTCTCTGCAACCGAATAATCTTCCACCTCGAGGTATGTCGGACTCTGCCTGACATTTATGGTGCCGCCACAGACCGGGCAGAGTTTCCACTGCTGAAACCGGTCAACATACGTAAAAGTCCTGCAGCCGTCGCAGCGGATCACCAGGTACATTTATAAATGGTGTCTGAGTCCTCTTCCGGTATATATATTGCGCCTGCGATAAAATTCAGGTGACAGGTAAAGGCCGGTCCTGCCTGCCAGAAAGCCATAGTCAGAAAATACCTCCCCACTTTTTCAGGTGGGTAAAAAAGATCTGCCTGTTATGGCGACACGAATGACACGAAAAGCAGCACCCGGATTTTATAATATTAATTTTGAGCGTTACAGTACCTGTTGCATTAAATTTCAGGATAACCCGCCGGAACGCAGCCGTTTAATCAGATACCCAATAAAACATTACGGATCTCTGTATCTCGTACTCTTTACCCGCTTATAGCAATCCACTTATAATTGTAAAAAGCCCGGAAAAGGCTCTGTTGACATCCTCATACCGATAAGACCTGTTGGATTCATTTTTCTGACAGGAGCGGTTCTCACCCCTCCCTGCCCCACCCCGCTGAAGGATTGTCTTGGGGCAGGGTTGACCGCAGCCATGTGACATTTGAGAGTAATTGGGCACGCTTACAAGCCCCATTGCAAATTAAGAGCGAAAAATGAAATAATTTTAGTACCATTGAGAGATTTCAACAATGCCAGAAAAAAATTATTTTCTGGATACTATCACGAATACTCCTCCGAGGATTCCGAAAAGAACCGTGAATGCTGCAGCCGGTGCACGGGTCGGGGTCGGGGATGATACCGGAGTACCGGCAGGTGTGACGATATCCTTGTTGTGGGAAAGGACATCCGGAAGAGTCACAACCCCGGGGAGCGATCCCGGGAAATTCGTAAATATAACCCTTTTTGCAGGGATTCCTTTGTCGTTCAGGGCTTCCTCGATTCCTTTCCCGAGCTCGCCGGACTGCATGTTCTCAATTACGTAGGAGACATTCCGGTACATGTCAGGGTGGGCATTGATATCGTCCACCAGTTTTGCTGCGGTAAACTTCCCCCCCATGTAGAATTCCGGAGCATATATGGCAACAACATTCAGGCCGAGCCACTGTTCCGCCGCATCACGCTGCCAGACCATGACGATGACGTCCTGGCCTGAAATTACTTCCTTTTCCCGGTCATTTACGTCCTGCCGGCGTATCTGGCCTGCATACACCCCGAAATTTTTCTCGTAATCTGATGCATTGGCTGGATCACGTGATACAAGCCATCCTTTCGCTTCGGCTGCCAGGGCAACCGCTGAATCAGGGGTGTTCCAGACCATGGCAGGATCCGGAAGGGTGGTCCAGTTCACGCTGCCATCCCCGTTCGCCTCCATGAACTTGTCAACAAAAGGCATGACATATGCGATATCCACCGACCCGTTATGGGCAACAAACATGTCTGCATTAAGAATGAAGTCTTTCTGCATCTGGATGTTGTTCTGGATTACATCAGACTGCATATGAGGGCAGATGGTGGGATCAGAGATGACGATGACCTTTACATGATCCGCCCCGATGTGCGTGAGCGGGTCGGCAAGGACACTGGTCGTAGAGACGATGTTCAGCTGGGCAGAGCACGGGAGTGCGACCAGAAAGAGACAGACTGCAATAACAGAAAATATACTGAATTTTTTCATATTTAACAAATGATATGATAAAATTATTAATTTTTACTATTTGATATCCTTCTTTTCGGGGAGATTAATACTGCTACGAGGAATACCACACCAAAAACAACCGCAGTAAGGGGCGCGACAGGTAATGAGTACGTTATTCCGGTAAATGCCCCTCCCACGCTGATCACCCCGGCCACGACCGGCGCGAGGAAGAACATGTGACGCAGGTTGTAAGAGAACTGGTAGACGATGACGGCAGGTGTCACCAGCCATACGTAAAGAAGGAGTCCGCCGATGATGGTAAGGGAAAGAGCAATGCTGACGGCAATTATAAAAAGCATGCCGTAATAAACAGGTTTTACCCTTATCCCTGTCGATTCCGCAATTTTTCTGTGAAATATCAGGGCGGTAATCTCCTTGTAAAACAGAATGACAAACACGATGACGATGAGGGCGATGAGTGCAAGGCTGTAGACCTCTTCGCGGTAGAGCGATATGACATCCCCGTACAGGAGTGAACTTGCATTGAACCCCTGCCCGAGTGTCTGCATGTATGAGATGAAGAATATCGCAACTGCCATCGAGAGGGAAAACAGGACCCCGAGCGTCGCATCTACCGATAATTTTGCTTTTTCGCTCAACGGGCCGATTAAAAGTGCCACTGCAATGCTTGCTGCAATAGCGGAAACGGTGACGGGAAGGAGAAGAAACATACCGATAGCTGCCCCTGCAAATGCAGCATGCGCCATCGTGAACCCTACCGAGGAGATCCCGATACGCGTGATGATCACCCCGAGGACCGAGGTGGCAACAGAGACAAAGAGCATTGCCTCGACCGCATGACAGAGTATGTTGTTCGGTATAAGGAATTCAAGCATGGACAGCACCAGGGCTCGATGCTTCCCTCACCGTTGCCTCCACATGTTCAGAAGGGCATGTCCGGTCAAGGCAGACGGTCCCGTCTCTCATGACCACCAGCCGTATGTCCCTGTCAGGCAGGTCATCAAATGCATGGGAGACGAGGACTATTGCAATTCCGGATTCTGCCAGTTTTTCCAGTATATCCATTACAAATTCACGGGAGATGAAATCGAGGTTGGAGAACGGTTCATCAAGGAGCATGATCTCAGGGTCCCTGGCAATATTCTGGGCGATAAGCACTTTCTGCTGCTGTCCGCCCGAGAGAATTCCGATAGGTCTGTCAGCCAGTTCCTTTATTCCCATCATGCAGAGTGCCCGTTCCACGGCCTGGTGATCTTCTGCCGAAGGTCGCCGGAAAAAACCCATTTTTCCGTACCTGCCCATCAGGACCACTTCTTTTACAGAAAAAGGGGTGAGGGGATCAAAGCTGAAGTTCTGGATCACGTATCCAACCCGCTTCCGCACTTCATGCCCTTTATTGCTGACATCGAGGCCGCATACCGTTGCGTGGCCATGCGTTATTTTCAGCAGGCCGTTCATGGATTCCAGGAGGGTTGTTTTTCCGGCTCCGTTCGGCCCTCCCACCATGATGAATTCGCCCCTGTGTATTTCGAGCGAGAGCCCGCGGATTACCGGCGCGTGGTCACCCTCATATGCGGTATAAATGCCGGAGAGGGAAATGAGCGGCTGTTTTGCTTCCGGTTGCATCAGATATCCCTTTTTTGAGAGGTAAACAGGCCTTCCGGGGATTCCCTGAAAAGTCCGGCCGCGTAGTCTTCGATTGTGCGTTCGTAGTCATCCCCCCGCGGGGGTGGTGTATACGGGCGCGGGGTTATGGTGAGAACTTTCCCGTCCGATATAAACTCGCACCGTATCGGGCTTCCCTCGACAATCTCTATGTTTCTCTTCCCCAGTGTACAGCCGCTTCCCAGCTGTATCCCGTCGACGATGCACGATTCCGGCGGTGTGCCCGTGCAGTAGACCCGCGCCTGCATGGAGAACGGGTCGCGGCAGAAATTATCCCGGGCATACCGTCCAATCCGGTAGCCAAGCACGATGTACGGACCAAGGTGGCCGTGAAAGGCCGCCAGGTCCTCAAGGGAGTATTCATGTACCAGATTGGCATACCTGCAGCCGGAATGATTATGCATACTTCTCTTTTATCCCTTATATGTAAATAAAATTTCCAGTTGTGTATAAAAAAGTATGAAAAAATTTAATAATTTAAATAAAAATGGATACAATAATTTCATTTTATTTTATATTATTCTCTCATAATTTAACAGATTATTACGTTGTATTCAGAATAAGAGCGTACATAACAGATGGAACAGGTTTTTACAGTTTTTTTAAAAGCGCTTCCCACCCCCTCACTATTCATTTCGATCCGTCCGGGAGAGGATTTTAATAAACGGTTTCTGCTGATATCCTTCCCACCTGAGGAACACTCTGATGAACTGTCGGAGCAGGGGATTTCCAGACACGCCGCGGGCACAACAAAACCTGGCAGAATCAGCCCCTCAATTCCATTGCACCTTTCCCATTAAAACATAGGAAAAAGTAGTTCTGTACTATTAAACAGGTATGCGTTCCTATTTTTTACCACACGTCTGATGCCGGCACCCGGGGGCTGGCGCCCCCGCCAGTTGTAGTACCCCCATAACATAACCTGACCGCCCCGTTCTTTTAAAAAAATAGCAGAACCGGATTTAACCCTGCACCCTCGTTTATTCATTGCAGGGCATTCCCGGGTTTCTGCGCGGACAAATACGAGACCTTTTTTTACCACCCGTCTGATAATAGAAACGATACCATGACCGGCACACCAATCGAGGTAATCGGTGTTCAGGGCCTCCCGATCATCCACAAAGGCGACAACCTGTCCGCCCTGATATGCGAACATACCGGACTGAAGGATAACGATGTCGTCTGTATCGCATCATCAGTCTATTCAAAAGCAAAAGGGCACATATGCAGCTTAAAAGATATCACCCCCTCTGCAGATGCAGAAAGGATTGCAGGGAAGACCGGTGAAGACCCGCGTTTCATCCAGGCGGTCCTTGACTCATCAGAAGAAGTCCTCCTTGAATACCCGTTCGTGCTGTCCGCACTAACGTGTGGTCATATCGGGGTCCGGGCAGGGGTTGACCAGAGCAATATCGAGGACGGGATGCTGATCTTCCTGCCGCCCGACCCGATGGCAGCCGCCGACGAGATCAGGAGAGAGATCTTTGAAATATCCGGTATTATGGTCAGGGTCATTGTAACAGATACCTGCGGCAGGTCATTCCGGAGGGGCCAGACGGGTCACGCCATCGGCTGGAGCGGCATGCCGGCAATCCGGGACTTCCGGGGAGATACCGACCTTTTCGGGCATGTGCTGAAGATCACCGAGGAGGCAGTAGTCGATGAAATCGCAGGCTTTGCCAATTTCGTGATGGGCGAGAGCAACAACGGTGTTCCGGCCGTCGTATTCCGTAACTGCCCGGACTGGCAGGGACACGATACGATCTACTTCAACCCGGAAGAAGACATCTTCAGGGCAATGCTGAAAAAATAGTGGTGATCTCAGTAAATGAGATTTAACACCAGAATAAATACGCCGATTGCGGCGCTGACCACGACTACCGTGATGGGATTGATGTGAACCGCCCGCTTGTCTTCACTGTCGTAATAATTTACGAGCCCGGCAGACGTGATAAGATTTCCACCCTTCTTTTTAACCATACAAAAATATTTCTCCTTCTCAATATATAAAACGGTGTCAGGTACCATGGTTTCCGGTGATCTAATCGTTTCGGGAAATGCCTTCCTCGGGAAGGAGTTCGAGCTTCGTTCTGCCACAATAGTGGTCAGCAATGGGAAAATCACCGCTGTCGAGGAGGAATGTGACCGTCATGGCCCCTGGATATGCCCCGCATTCTTCAATGCACATACCCATGTCGGTGACACGGTTGCGATGGACCTGCCGGCATCCGGGACACTCGAAGACCTGGTAACACCTCCCGGGGGTCTCAAGCACCGGATCCTTGGCGAGACACCACGCGACAGGCTCATCGAGGGAATGAGGGCCAGCATCAGGGCAATGTATGAGACCGGCACGGCAGGTTTTGCAGATTTCCGGGAAGGCGGCACAGAGGGAGTCATCTCTCTCCTGGATGCCGCAGAGGGTATCCCCTGCTCACCGGTACTCTTCGGACGTGACGGCGGGGAAGAACATGGCCACGGGCTCGGGATATCAGGGGCAAGGGATGTCCCCGGCCTCGATGAAAAGGTCCGGCGGGCAAGGGCCATGGGAAAATATGTCGCGTTCCACGCAGGTGAACGGGATTCGCTCGATATTGACCAGGCACTTTCATATGATCCTGATATGCTCATCCATTGCACCCACGCAACCCGCTCACAACTGGCAGAATGTGCAGAGAGAGAGATCCCGATCGTGGTCTGTCCGCGATCGAACTGGCGCCTCGGGGTTACTTCATCACCTGTTCACCCGCCGGTATCACTCATGTACGAACTTGGCTGTACCGTGCTTCTCGGGACTGACAATGTCATGTTTGTCCAGCCTGACATGTGGCAGGAGATGGCGTTTATGTCCGGGGTATACCGTTCTTCCCCGCGCGATATCCTCTGCTCGGCGGTTGGCGGCTCCTCCCTTTTTGGAGAGGAATTTTTAATAAAGAAGGGGAATAATGCCAGATTTTTCATTATCGATCCGCATGCTTCGAATATGCGCTTTTCTCATGAACCGTGCAGAACCCTCGTAAACCGGGCCGGCGCGGTCAATATCGTCAAAAAGGTTTTTAGTTCCTAATATACATTAATAAAGGAGACTCTTCTGGAAGGTACTTATGTTTGGCAAAATACTCGTGGCGATAGACGGATCAAAGATCAGCGAAAAGGCACTTCAGATAGCACTGGAGGAGGCAAGAGTATGGAAGGCAAAGATGCATGTAATGTACGTCGTAGAGACCGGTCTCTTCTCTTCACTTCCCATGGACAACACATGGGAAGTCATGTACAGCATGCTTGAAAAAGAGGGTCGGGAAGCCCTGTCCAGGGCAAAAAGTGAAGCAGAAAGTAAGGGTATCTCAGTCGAGACTTACATGAGACAGGGTCATGCAGGGAACGAGATCGTGAAGGCAACTGAGGATCTTGGTATTGACCTTGCCATTGTCGGGTCCCACGGGCGAAGCGAAGTAGACCGCCTTCTCCTCGGCAGCGTCAGTTCCTTTGTTGTTACAAACAGCAGGGTGAACGTTCTGGTGGTGAGACCATAACGGTGATGAAAGTCGCGGACTTCATGACGTCTGATGTTGTCAGCGTCGAGATCCCGGGGAACCGCGACGACGTTCTGAAGATCCTGAAACGAACCGGGATCAGCGGGGTACCGGTCATCAAGGAGAGGAAACTCGTTGGTATCATTACGAGAAAGGACCTCCTCAGAAAGGCAGAAGAGACACAGCTCGGACTCCTGATGACCGGCGACCCGGCCACAATCCGGCCCGATGCAACCGTCCAGGACGCTGCCCGGGCCCTTCTCACCCACGGAGTCAGGAGACTGCCCGTCATCGAAGACGATATACTGGTCGGGCTCATCTCTGTCGCAGACCTCATCCATGCCATTGCCCAGATGAAGATCAAAACAGAGATCAAGGCATTGTATACAAGCCAGACATTTGCACTCTGGGAAGAGACCCCCCTGCCGCTCGTCGGAAGAATAATGGAAATTTCCGGTTTTGAAGCGATCCCGATCCTCGATGCAGAAAGTAAGTTACAGGGCATAATATCCGAGAGGGACCTTATCAGGCACTCCTCCATTGAAGATACCGTCGAAGTGAGTGACTTCTCAAATGGTACAGACGACGACGAGTGGACGTGGGAGAGCATCCGCGATATGCATACGATCAGCTACGGTATTTCCAAGATCCAGCTCCCTGAACGGCCGGTCAGGACCGCGATGGTGAAAAATGTAGTGGCAGTACCGCAGAATGCCGAAGTCAGCGAGTGTGCGCTGAAAATGAAGCGGGCACGGGTCGATCAGTTACCAGTCGTAAACGGCGATAAACGCCTTATTGCAATGCTTTTCGACAGGGAACTCATCAAAGTGCTCTGCACCGCTGAAGCACAATAAAAACCTTTAAATTTTTCAATGACATTCTATACATAAAGCGCTTTTTAGAATTTTACCAGCGTTTTGTATATTTTGGGGTGTTTTAAATTGCAGGAACAGTACCAGGAACAACTAAAAGGAACAACCACAGTAGGTCTGGTATTTGACGACGGCGTTGTGCTTGCCACTGAAAAAAGAGCCACAATGGGCTACATGATCGCAAGCAAGCGTGCAAAGAAGGTATACCAGATTGCAGAGCGGATCGGGATGACCACTGCAGGCGGAGTCGGCGATGCCCAGCAGCTTGCACGTGTCATAACCGTGGAATGCAGTCTCTACCAGATACGAAGGGGACGGAACATGACAGTCGCAGCGGCTGCAACCCTGCTCTCAAATATTCTCAATAACAACCGTTACTACCCGTTCTATGTCCAGCTCCTCGTCGGAGGGATGGACGAAGCAGGGGCGGGCCTGTACTCTGTCGATGCAATGGGCGGTGCAACCAGTGAAGAGGATATCGTTGCAACCGGTTCAGGCTCCCCGATGGCGTACGGCGTTCTCGAAGACCGGTACAAAAAGGGACTGAACGAAGAAGAAGCAGTATCGCTGGCAGTGCGGGCGATACGATCGGCGATAAAGCGCGATGCAGGGTCTGGTGAAGGTGTTCACGTGGTCGTCATCACAAAGGAGGGATACAAGGAAATCCCTGATGATGACATCCAGAAACAATTCACTGCCCTGCCCACATAAAAAACTTTTTTAGGACGGATTTAATGCTCATTGAAGATAGGCTTAAAGAATTAAAGGATAAAATAAACGAGAAGGTCCCCTCAGGCATCACGGTGTCGGGAGTGGAATTCGAAGGTCCGGAACTTGTCATATATACCGATGACCCAAAAAGATTCGCGGATGAGGCCGACCTTATCAGGATCCTTGCACGGGATTTGAGAAAAAGAATTGTCGTACGACCGAACGTCCTCGAGGACCCTGAAAAAGCGGTCAACGATATCAGGGCGGTCGTCGCCGAAAATGCAGGGATTACCGATATATTTTTCGACCCTGATACCGGGGAAGTACTTATAGAGGCAGAAAAGCCCGGTGTTGTCATAGGAAAGAACGGAGCAACGCTGCGGGAGATCACAAAACATATCGGCTGGACTCCGAAGGTCGTCCGTACACCCCCGATAGAGAGTTCTACTGTCAAACAGGTCAGGCAGTATTTGCGATCGGTGAATGAAGAGAGAAAAATATTTCTCCGGACTATTGGAAGGCGGATTCACCGCGACATTATCAGCAAGGACCAGTGGGTCAGGGTCACCATGCTTGGATGCTGCAGGGAAGTGGGAAGGGCTGCATTTCTGCTTTCCACTCCGGAAAGTCGTATTTTAATTGATTGTGGTGAAAAGCCGGATAATACGAACAGCACCCCGTACCTCTATGTTCCTGAAATTCACCCCTTAAGCCAGCTTGATGCAGTGGTCCTTACCCATGCCCATCTCGATCACTGCGCCCTGGTGCCATTGCTTTATAAATACGGGTATGACGGGCCGGTATACAGCACCCCCCCGACACGGGACCTGTCTGCAATGCTGCAGCTTGACTACCTCGATGTCGTCAGCAAGGAAGACCGGAAAATCCCGTACAGCTCAAATGATGTCAAAAATTACATAAAACATTCGATAACACTCAATTACGGGAGCGTCACCGATATCGCACCTGACATCAAGCTTACATTCCATAACGCAGGGCATATCCTTGGTTCCGCAATCGCTCATTTCCACATTGGCGACGGGCTTTATAACATCGCATTCACCGGTGACTTCAATTACAGTAAAAGCCGCCTTTTCAACCCGGCAACAAATAATTTTCCCCGTCTTGAAGCACTCTTCATGGAGAGCACCTACGGCGGGAGCAATAATTTCCAGCCTGCACGGAGCGAGGCCGAAGAGCACCTCTACGAGACCGTCAATACCGTCATTACGAGGGGTGGAAAAGTCATCATCCCGGCATTTGCAGTAGGCCGTTCACAGGAAGTCATGCTCGCCCTTGAAGAGGGGATGAGAAAGGAAAAGATCCCGAAGGTGAAGATCTACCTCGACGGAATGATCCGTGAAGCGACGGCGATTCACACAACCTACCCCGAGTACCTGAACAGCGACTTAAGGACACAGATCTTTAAAGAGGGGCTGAACCCGTTCCTTGCCGAATGTTTCGTCCCGGTTGACTCCCCTGCCCTGCGGGAGAAGGTCATTGCCGGAGAGCCGTGCGTCATCATCACGACGAGCGGAATGTTAAACGGCGGTCCGGTCATGGAGTATCTGAGCAACCTGGCCGCAGACGAGCGAAATGCGCTTGTGTTTGTCGGCTACCAGGCGGACGGGACACTCGGGCGGAGGATCCAGAAAGGGTGGCGCGAGGTCCCGATCGGACGGAGGGAAAGTATCGTCATTAACCTCGAAATTGTGACCATTGACGGGTTTTCAGGGCACTCTGACCGGAGGCAGCTGATGAATTACGTTGGTCATGTCCAGCCCAAACCAGAGAAGATCTTTACCATTCACGGGGACGAGAACAATACTATCGACCTTGCAAGCTCAATCTATAAGCGGTACCATATCGAGACCCACTCCCCGATGAACCTCGAGACCTACCGAATGATATAATGAGAGAAGAGATCATCGCCTGTTTCGGGGTGTTCGTGATCATGGCACTTTCAAATGCCATTGTCCCGGTACTCCCACTCTTTGCGGCCGGCACGACTGCGCAGGGAGCGATCTATTCTGCCTATTTCCTCGGTGCATTTCTGATGGTGATCCCGAGCGGGATCCTTTCAGACCGGATCGGGGAGGCGCCACTGATCAAAGCGGGACTGGTCCTCACGTTTATTTCAGCGGTATTGTTGCTGGTATTTGATAACCCGCTCTTTACGTTCACGATCCGGCTGATCGAAGGATTTGGCGCAGGTATTTTTGTCGCATCAGCCCTTTCCCTTATCAATTCGTCACCTGACCACGAACGGATGAGCGGTTATTTCATGGCGCTCCTGAATGTCGGCCTCGTCGCAGGGCTTATCGGTACCGGCTGGGTGGTAGGCATGTCCGGGATGCCGTCGAGTGGCATCATCATATTCGGTGCAATGTCGGTATTATCCCTGGTAGCAGGGCTTTTCATGCGTCAACGCAACCGGACCCGCGGGAATGTCGTTTCTGCCGAAGGCGTTCAGAGTATAATCGGGCGCCTGTTCCGGATCCTTCGTAATTATTTCTGGCTCTGGGTGTCGGCAGTGGTGATAATCGGCATAACAGGGGCGGTCACTGCCATCTACCCCGAATTTTCAGGGCTTTCTCCCCATATCATCGGGATCCAGATCGCGGCTATGAACATTGCCACGGCTGTATCCGTAATCCTCGTTTCACACGTTCATCTGCCACCCATCATGACGATCAGGGTTGCCGCGGTCCTCATGGCAATCGCCGTCATGGTCACATTCGTCACTCCATGGGCATTTATCGCGGTGGGCGCCATTGCCGGGGTCGTGATGATTGCGCAGCTTGCATATCTCGCACAGTCCGAGGTCAGGCAGGGCGCTTTAATGGGCCTTTTCAATGCTGCAAGTTACGGCGGGATGACCATCCTGCCGTTTGTCGCCGGATATGTCGCAGAAAATGTGACTTTTATGGCGGCGTTTATACTGACATCCCTCTTCGCACTTGTCGTTGCGGCAACGATCGGCAGGTGCGGGTGTTCCGAGCCCGTCAGGAATGTGTAAGGGATATGCGAAAAAAGAAGTGATTTTAATATAAAACCTGTATCTATCGTATAACAGCCAGGGATGATCGTGATGGGGCACCGGGATATCTTTTTTTCTGAATTTTTTTGGGTTTTTAGAGCCGGTTACCCATATTCCGGGATTCCAGGGGTGAGCAGGTGAACGGCATCCCGGCAATGAGCGAGGGGCGCGTGGTCGCATTCATCGATATCGGTACAAACTCCATACGACTGCTCATCGTGCGTCTTTTCCAGAACTGCACGTATAATGTCCTGACGAGCCAGAAGGAGGTCGTCCGGCTCGGAGAGGGCGAGTTCGGCCAGGAAATGATCCATGCCGGGGCAATGGACAGGGCGGTTATCGTCTGCAAAAATTTTGTTGAACTTGCCAGGTCATTCGGGACCGAAGAGTTTGTTGCCGTCGCCACCTCTGCAACACGGGAGGCGCACAACAGGAACCATTTTTTAAACAGGATCCGGCACGAGGCAGGGATCGACGTGGGAGTCATTTCAGGGCGCGAAGAGGCCCGGCTGATCTACATGGGGGTTGTGAGCGGGACGCACATCGACGACAGCCAGACCCTCTTTATCGACATCGGCGGGGGCAGCACTGAAATAAGCATCGGCAACCAGCATTCCTATCATTTTCTTGACAGCCTCAGGATCGGCTCGATTCGCTTAACGAACCAGTATTTTAAAAATACTGATAACGGCCCTGTCTCAAAGGTGCTGTACGAAAAGATAAAACGTCACGTCAAAAATGAACTCATCAGGCCGCTTCACGAGATGAAAGGGTTTCATCTCGACCTCGCCATCGGCAGTTCCGGAACAATCATCAACCTGGCAGAGATTGCCGCCAGGTCTGACCTCCCCGAAAAATCCGGGGAACTCTCACTTCACCGGGAGAAACTCAGACAGGTCTCTGATCTCCTCTGTTCAGTTCCCCTTGCCCAGCGGCGGAAAATCCCGGGTATCAACCCTGAACGCGCCGATATTATCATCGCCGGTGCGGCAATTCTCGAAACACTCATGGACGAGCTCGGTCTCGATCGCATCTTCGTCTCAACGAGGGGCTTAAAAGAAGGTCTTTTAGCTGAATACCTCTCACGAATGGAGGATTTTCCCCTCATCGGCCAGTTGACGCTGCGGGAAAGGAGTGTGCTCCAGCTGGGACGGTCATGCGGGATAAATGAGCTCCATGCCCGGACTGTTTCACGACTTGCGCTTGAACTGTTTGACAGCGCGGGTAAGGCAGGTATTCATCAATACGGCGAAAAAGAGCGGGAATTGCTCCTGTATGCCACTTTTTTGCATGATATCGGGTCGTTTATCTCGTATACAAACCACCATGCTCATTCGTACTACCTTATCCGTAATACCGAACTGCTGGGCTTTGATCAAAAAGAGATAGCGATCATGGCATACATCACCCGGTTTCACCGGAAAAAACCACCACGAAAGAAACAACTCCGGATATCAGAACTTGACAAAAATACCCGTGATACCATCCGTCTGCTTTCTGCATTCCTCCGCCTCGCAGAAAGCCTCGACCGGAGCCATACCGGGCTGATACGCCACGCACGCTTTGTTTCGTCCGGGAAAAAAGGACTTAAACTCGGGATAACAGCAGTCGGGGACTGCCAGCTGGAAATCTGGGGTGTTGAAAACGAGGTTGAAAATTTTTCACGCGTATTCCAGAAAAAACTGGTGGCTGAAGTCAGATTTGTTGATATAAATGACCTTTCCGAGACGGAATGCAGGCTCCCGCCCCTTTTACATCATGTTTCAGAGAGCCCCTGATCCGTACAGGCAGGGTTACGCCGGCACCGCAGTATATTACTCCCGTAATTCCTGAATCACAAGAATACCGTCCCGATCAGTATATACTTACAGGATGCACACGTTCTCCCTGATGAACACTGCAGTGCTTCGCGCTTTGAAAATTGTTATTTTCGGGTTTCTCACCTGGCTCATCCCGTTTATCGTGGCCATGTTCTTTTACACGCCCGGTGGCGAACTGGTCATCGATATTTTCACGTTCAAGACCATCATGATCATCGTCTCATCGCTTTGTGCGACCGTCCTCCTGGTACTGCTTTTTCTCAGCATATTCAATAATTTCCTTAAAGAGGGCATAATCATAGGTTTTTGCTGGCTTATCCTCAACTGGGCCCTCGACGCCCTGGTCCTCCTCCCGATGAATGGCATGGACCTGCCAACGTATTTTTCCCAGATCGGGCTGCGGTACCTTGTCATCCCGGTCACCGCTATCGGCTTCGGGTTTATTATCGAGAAAAAGGTCAGCCATTTTCACGATATCATGAATGCTGACAAGAAAATTGTCAGTGCCCCGCTCCGGTAATACCACTCCCCTGACCGGAACAGGAACAATAGCAATGGACAGAGGCTTTTCTCCGGCGGGTTACTGCACAGGATGATATTTCATTCATTTTTCATTCCGGTCTGCCAGGACCCCCCTCCCCCGGTGCCCGCCCCGGCCATACCAGTAGGGCAGGACGAGGCGGACCGGAAATACACGATACCGGTTCTGGGCATGCTCTCTGCGGTTCACATCACCTCCCCGACCCTTTTTCAGGTACACTATTGATACGAAGACGCCCCGGATCGACCGGCGGCTGTTCCTTCCCGCTCCTCACAGACTGCTGGTGCAAGACCCGTTCGTCACTGCTGCAGCCGGCTGGCGCATAACGCTCTGCGACATATAGAAAGAGATACTGGTTGCAGGACAACACGGGATGGCAGTTCCGGGAGGATCGACCGTGCCTGATCAATCCCGGCTCACCGGGATGAGATGAATCCGATATATTTCACTTCATTTTTTGAGAATAACAAAAAACTTTAATTATAATGATTTTCATTGCCATGTGTGCATAGATCGTGCCGGATATATCGTGATATGTACAACGGCACTTCCCACCACTGCCTGGTGAACAGTGAGTGAGATGTCCCCTGCCTTTCGTCTGAGACAGCCGGGCCGGGATGTTCAGAACTGATACGCCTGCAGGCACCTGCAAAACAATGTCAGATAGTGCCCCGGCCTGCTGAAGAGAATTATAAAATGGAGTACCGGGTTTTCCCGGAAGTAACCGGACCATGGTAAAAAAATTGTTGATGATCCCAATCGTCCATAGTGAGAAGGAGATGGGATCGCTCAGAAGTGATATATCAGAGATCATTGACCGGAAGTTTGGCAAAGAGCGGCGGGACAAACACCGCCAGGATGTCGAACGGTTCTGGGATTCGATGCAGGATCTGGTAAGTGATCTCCTTGCACATCGCGGCATAACCGTCATCAGGATCTACCAGGACGGAATGCCGATAGGCGGTGAGATTGGAACGTCACTCGTTGAGAGCGGTGCAAAGGACGGGAGCCCCAATTACCGTATCGTCCTTACCATGATCCAGGCCGGATGCATCCTTGAAAAAACTGAAAGCCCCGTACTCTTAAAAGAGGAGTACGAGATCATAAAGGCAATTGTAAACGCAAAGACAGACCGGGAGCGGGAATTACAGAGTGAGAAGCATAAACACCGGCTGTACGAGCTGACCATTGAGAGGGACAGGTATATCGCGAGCCGGATACGCGAATCGCTCAAAGAAGGAGAGTTCGGGATACTATTCATTGGCGCGACTCACAATGTCGCACCGTATATCCCCCCGGATATTGATTACCGGGTCTGTAATTTTGTGAAAGATGAGGTAATTGCCTATTTTACAGGCACCGGAACGGGTACCGGACCGGCGCAGGGAAAAGTGAGCCGGTAATGACATGAGGGTATGCCAGCACCGGCTAAGGCATAATGGCCAGGCACCCGTTGCAGGATAAGGGTGCGGAGATGATGGCGAGGCGAGTGACAGATGCAGAATATAAATGAACAGAATAAAATCACCGGGTCCTTCCTACCTCGTACCATCGATCTTCTGGAGAACAGGAGATTAAAGTCAGTTCTGATTGTAGATGACGACCCGGTTTTTGGCACATATCTGAAGAACTCACTCCACCGGCTTGGATATGAGGTATCAGGAATTGCATTAACCGGCGAAGATGCAAT
This sequence comes from Methanoregulaceae archaeon, assembly GCA_041305745.1. Lineage (GTDB taxonomy): Archaea > Halobacteriota > Methanomicrobia > Methanomicrobiales > Methanospirillaceae > UBA467. Next base: position 22,417 of record JBFYKV010000097.1, read on the forward strand.
TGAATTCGCGAAAACGAATCCCCCGGACCTTATCCTCATCGACATCAATCCGGGTGCCGGAATAAACGGCATTCAGACGGCAGAACGGATCTGTGAGAAAACACCCCTTCCTGGAATTGTTATCACCGCGAATGATGACCCGGGCCTCATCAAACAGGCAGATGCAACCCCCGGGCTGTGCGGGTACCTCCCAAAACCGTTCAGCACCCATGATCTGGACATAGTAATCAGGTTTGCGTTCCTCAAATATGAGACAGAGAGGCAGATCCACAAGATCCGGGCTGAACAGGATCTGCGGGCAGCTGAGCAGACACGGGATTATGAAAGGAAAACCCGGATGTTGTTGCGTGAACAGGAGGTATTCGGGACCGTCTTTCACAATGCCAGTGACATCATCTTACTCTATGAGATGGGTCCCGATGGAATCCCTGGCAACTACCTCATGGTCAATGATACCGGCTGCCGGTTCCTCGGGTACACGAGGGAGGAGATGCTTACTTTATCCCCGCCTGATATCATCCCGCCGCAGTCCCGCCAGTCAGTCCCTGCCTTCACGAAGAGCGGGGAGGTGCCGGAACCCCCCCTGTCTGAGAAGGTGTACCGGCAGAAGAACGGGCAGGAATTTCCGGTTGAAGTGAGGACCCACGCCTTTGTCCTGCAGGGAAAGATGATTGTCCTTGACATTGCACGTGATATCAGCGAAGGGAAACGGGCTGAAGAGGCGCTCCTCGAATCAAAAGAGATTTACAGGAGTATCTTTGAAAATACCGGTACCGCAATGGCAGTTGCCGGACCGGATACTACCCTGTTGTCTGTCAACAGGAAATTCGAACACCTTTCAGGTTTTGGTACTCCGGAGCTGGTGGGGAAAAAAAGCTGGACTGATCTCGTGGCACAAGAGGATTCCCGGAAGATGATGCTCCTGTTCCAGGCATTCCGGGAGGATCCGGAATTAACCGAAAACCACTCTGAATTCCGGCTCATCACAAAAGAAGGATCATCCCGCTTTGTTTTTTTCACCATCGGAACGCTCCCCGGTACGCAAAACTACATCCTCTCGCTGATAGACATCACACCCCGCAAAAAGGCAGAGGATGCCCTGCATGAGAGTGAGGCCACATACCGTGGCATGATCAAAAATATTCAGGATATATATTACCGGACTGATGCAGGGGGGACTATCATCATGGCAAGTCCCTCGGCAACCCGGATCTTTGGATACGATTCGCTGGATGATATCATAGGAACACCTATGGAGAGGTTCTGGAAAAAACCCGATGAAAGAAAGGAACTGCTGCAGCGGATAGAGGAAGACGGCAGGGTCTCTGACTACGAGATCATACTCAAAAAGGGGGATGGCACCTCCCTGCCGGCCTCGGTAACAGGCTTTTTTTACAGGGACTGCAATGGTGCGGTCCTGGGTGTGGAAGGTATTATCCGGGACATCACTGAACGGAAGTATAACGAAGAACAGCTCAAAAGGAGCAAGGAGCGATACCGGAATGTGGTGGAAGACCAGACCGAGTTCATCTGCCGGTTCGCACCGGACGGGACACTCACGTTTGTGAACGATGCCTACTGCCGCTACTTTAACCTGGAACAGGATGACTGTATCGGGAGACCACAGCTTGTCACGATCCCGCCGGAAGATGCAGACCTGTTAAAAACGCACTTCGCAGCACTGACGCCGGAGAACCCGGCAGCATCAGTTGTGCACCGAATTATCATGCCGGACAGCGAGGTCCGCTGGCAGGAATGGACAGACCGGGCAATTTTCAACGGTTCTGGCACCGTGGTCGAGTACCAGTCGGTTGGCAGGGACTTCACCAGATACAAACAGATAGAAATCGAACTGAACGGGTACCGGAAGAACCTCGAAAAAATGGTAAAGGACCGTACTGTTAAACTTACCAGGCTGAACAAAAAACTCTTAAAAGAGGTCGCACAAAGGCAGGAAGTCGAAAGAAAACTGATAATCTCATCCGATGAGAAGGACGTCCTCCTCCGGGAGGTCCACCACAGGGTGAAGAACAACCTCCAGATCATCTCCGGGCTCCTTGACATGACCCAGATGCGTTCAAACGATTCGAAGGTGAACGAGATCCTGACCGATATCATGTTAAAGATCCAGACTATGGGGCAGATCCACACACGGTTATATGAGAGCAAACGGTTTGACAGGGTCAATATGAAAGACCAGATCCGGGAACAGGTGGACGCACTCTCACGGATTTATTCCGGAGCCGGGGACAGGGACATCGCCACCCATATCGAATGTTCCACAGTTGACCTGCCGGTTGACCAGGCAATCCCCGCCGCCCTCGTCCTTAACGAGATCCTGTCAAATACCTATAAGCACGCGTTCCGGGGGCGTAAGCATGGGACCGTCATGATCACCGCGGACCGGGACGAGGACAATTTCCATATCATCGTCAGGGATGACGGTATTGGTATCCCCACCGGTTTTGATATCAACCTCGCCAACCGGCTGGGTCTCAAGCTCATCCGTACACTTGTGCAGCAGCAGCTGAAAGGTAACTTTTCGATCCGGAGAGACAACGGAACAGAAGTGGTTGTGGAATTTCCCATTCAGTCGATGGAGAGTGAGCATGGTAAATATATTAGTAGTTGATGATGAAGCCCTCATCACGATGCAACTGGAAGAACGCCTGAGTGCAATGGGATACAAAATTGCAGGGATGGCGGCTTCGGGGGAGGAAGCGGTTGAGAAGGTGCGACGGCTGAAACCGGACCTCGTACTGATGGACATCGTCATGCCGGGGAAGCTGAACGGAATTGAAGCGGCAGAATTAATCAACAATGAGACCGCAATCCCGGTCATTTTTGTCACTTCCTATGCAGACGATACGGTCATTAACAAGGCAAAAAATGCCCGGCCCTACGGGTATATCGTCAAACCGTTCAATGTGCTCGAGCTGAAGGCGGCAATTGAGGTGGCGCTCGCACGGCGTGAGGCAGAAGTGAAAGGAAAAAAACTGAGAAAACCGGCAGTGAGCCCTGCGGATCAGGGAGCAGAAACGGTGAGATCTGACGGGGAGGAACAGGAGTTTTTCGATATCCCTGAACTGAAGGCCATCCTCCTGGATGATATCTTCCGTGACCTCACGCTCTTCCTGTACACGGATCCGGAACTAAAAGAATCAGTCATAAAATACGTAATCGGGAAAGGGATTGAGAACAATGAAAAGATGCTCTTTGCATACTCAAAATCCACCGTCCGGAAATACTTTTTAAAAGAGATCCGGCAGGAGGATATAATCACCCACCGCATGAAAAAAGACGAGGGCTTCACGCTCCCGCAGGTCTTTGCAGATGCATGCGGACCCCCGGCACCTGGGAAAACGGTCCTGCCCCTCCGCATTATCTTTGATTTCTCTCAGCCCGGCGAGTACGATGATATCCTCACAATAAAGGATGCCATCCTCGCCAGGAAGGAGACGGGATTTCCGGTCTCGGGGATTATTATGGTGAATATCGGGAAGATGGACCATGGCCTCATAAACCCTCTCTCCAAAGGCATTGCCAAAGTGATCGTCTCCACCGGCGAAGGGACGTCTCTCTCGTTCTCGACCGGGTCCTTCACGGATGAATCGGTCTCCATCGTCCCCCAGGCGACCGTTGACGAGATCGTCAAGAAATCGCTTGAACCGGTCGTCCTCTCTCTCCTTGACAAACCGATCTCCGGGTACGGTATTGTCAATGAGATCCACAACCAGTATAAGGTGCTGATCCCGCAGGCGAGGATCTACTCGCTCCTTTACGATCTCGAGCAGAAGGGGTACCTTGAGATGAGAACATCAGGAAAATCCAAACTCTATTCCCCTACTGAAAATGGAAAGAAATACATCAATCATAAACTGAGCGAGTTCAATTTTATCTTCCGGCACATGCTGGGAGGGGGTTTGTATGAAAATAAGGATAGCAGCAGCACGAACTAAGGATGTGGGACGGGGAATTGCGAGGCTTGACCCCGCCAGTATGGAAGAGCTGGGCATAGGCGTCGGCGATATCATTGAAATTACCGGAAAACGGAAGACCTATGTCAAAGCCATGCCCTCCTTCTCGGAGGACCGGGGTAAAGGGACGATCCAGGTTGACGGGATTGTCCGGAAGAATGCACAGATCGGGCTCCACGAGGAGGTGGAGATCGCAGAAGTTACTATCCCGCACGCTGAAACGGTCTCGTTCCAGCCGCTTGACAGGTTCCTCCAGAAAGAGGTTGACAGCAGGCTTTTTGAAGGTATTCCTATCCATAAAGGCGACCAGATCCGGCTCACATTCTTTGGTAAAAAGTTCGATTTCTTAATCAAGGAAGCGAACCCGGAAATCGCCCTGATCACGAAAGCGACGAGCATAAAGATCCAGGGGAAGAAGATAACAGAGAAGGAAGGGAAGAAAAGCCTGATCTCGTACGAGGACATCGGGGGGCTGCGGGGGCAGGTTGAGAAGATACGGGAGATCATAGAACTTCCCCTCAAGTACCCTGAGATCTTCGAGCGGATCGGCATCGACCCCCCCCGCGGGGTCCTTCTCTATGGACCGCCCGGTACCGGAAAGACGCTCATTGCAAAAGCTGCTGCACAGGAGACGGATGCGTACCTCCTCTTCATCTCCGGTCCTGAAATTGTCGGCAAATATTACGGCGAGTCCGAAGCGCGGCTCAGGGAGGTGTTTGCCGAAGCGCAGCGCAATGCCCCGGCCATCATCTTTATTGACGAGATCGATGCCATCGCCCCGAAGCGGGAGGAAGTCGGCAGCGAGAAGCAGGTCGAACGCAGGATCGTAGCCCAGCTTCTCTCGATCATGGACGGACTCAAAGACCGGGGACAGGTCATCGTTATCGCTACCACAAATATCCCCAACTTCCTTGATCCTGCACTCCGGCGCCCGGGCCGGTTTGACCGTGAGATCGAGATCCCGATCCCCGACCGCGAAGGGCGGCACGAGATCCTCGAGATCCATACCCGTGGAATGCCGCTCGCGGTTGATGTGAACCTTGATGAACTGGCAAATATTACCCACGGATATGTGGGTGCTGACCTTGCGGCACTCTGCAGGGAGGCTGCCATGTATGCCCTGCGAAAGGTGTTGCCCGAGATCGATTTCACGAAACGGGAGATCCCGTTTGAACTCATCTCATCGCTGACGATCGGGAAAGAGGATTTTATGAACGCGTTCCGGGAGATAGAGCCTTCTGCGCTGCGAGAGGTCTTCGTTGATATCCCGATGGTCAGGTGGGACGATGTCGGCGGGCACATCGATGTGAAAAGAGAGATCCGGGAAGCAGTTGAGCTCCCCCTCACCTGCGCTGAGATCTATGCGTATGCGGGCGTGAAACCCCCGAAGGGCATCCTCCTGTATGGTCAGCCCGGAACAGGGAAGACGCTTATCGCAAAAGCAATCGCGACCGAGACCCAGTCGAATTTCATCTCGGTGAAAGGACCGCAGCTCCTCTCCCGGTACGTGGGCGAATCTGAGCGAGGCATCCGGGAGATCTTCCGGAAGGCGCGGGCAGCCGTCCCCTGCATCATCTTCTTCGATGAGATCGATGCAATAGCGCCGGTCCGGGGAGGCGGGGGCGATACCGGTGTAACCGAGCGTGTCATCGCCCAGCTGCTGACCGAGATGGACGGACTTGAGGAACTTGAAGGGGTGATCGTCCTCGCGGCAACGAACCGCATAGATATCATCGATCCCGCACTTCTCAGGTCGGGACGGTTCGATCTCAGGATCGAGCTGCCGCTGCCGGACGATCCCGCCCGGAAAGAGATCTTCGCAGTTCATACAAGGAAACGCCCGCTCGCAAAGGATGTCTCCCCTGATGCATGGGTGAAAGCCAGCGAAGGGTTCACCGGCGCTGATATCGAAGCGGCATGCAACCGTGCAGCCATCCTCGCCATACGGAAATTTGCAGAGAACCCCGGCGAAATCACATCCTTTACCATCGGAGATGATTTTTTCCGGCAGGCGATTGAAGAGGTCAGGGAAAATCTGGCATAACAGTGCTGGTTTTTTAGATGAACCTGCATCGATACCTCCTGCCCCCTCGTCCGCACAGAATAACGGGCTGAATTATACACGGCATTGTCTGTTTACCCTGGTACGAAGTGCCGCAATCGTTCCGGTAGAGGTTTTGGGCATGGATCAGCGGAGAATGATCAGCCGCAGGCCGCCAGGGCATATCAAACCTGTTGAGAATTTGCTGTATTCCTAAGTTTTGAAACAAATACTTTGAAATCGGGCAACCTATATGCTCTCCCCGATTAAGCAGTATGTGTGGGTATCAGAACCCATTTAAGGAGGGAAAAAACATGGTAGAAAAGATGAATTCATCATCGAGCCTCGTAGAGGTTATCGACAGAATTCTTGACAAAGGAGTCGTTGTTGACGCATGGGTACGGGTCTCTCTCGTTGGAATCGAGATCCTGACCATCGAAGCCCGGGTGGTTATTGCATCGGTTGAAACATTCCTGAAATACGCTGAGGCTGTCGGGCTTACCGAGCACGCCGAGATTGCAGCGTAAGGGCAGTTCCACTTTCAACAGCCAAACTATCAGACAGCGATGATCGATTCATAATCATCGCTTTTTATATTCACGCAATTGGTCTAAGACCAGGGGAGATTGCACGTCCCCCCAGGCTATACTACACTTTTTTACAATTAAGCCAGGCCTCCGGTATTTTCATGTTGTATGTGTAATTCCGTTATCGGTGCCATGTTTTTTTTATCCTCAACACCGCACCAGGTACCCGTCTCGCCGGCCCTGGGATCTGCCGGCGGGGTAGTGGTTTTATAAAACAGGTGGACGGGCAGCACCAAAAAACCGGGCCGGATAACACCATTGATACCCGGAACAATCAGGGCACGGCTGCGTTGTACAGTGACATTTCCGTAAATAGTGCAAAAATCCCCCCCCGGTGATAATCGCAAGCCCGGTCTCGCGCCCGCTGCGGGCACCACATGAATCCCGGGCGCACGGCCATGCCAGACCACGCATGATCAGCCAATGGAAAACCTATTCTCATATTTTGTGACATAGTTTGGAAAATTCGGACACTTATTTCTCACATCCTCATCCAAAGGGGAGTGTCGAATCAACGACAGGTGTTAGTGGGTAAGATGACGATAGCAGAAGGGATGCAACATATCGTTGAAGATATTGATGATACTCGTGAGAAGAGAATGGCAGAGAGGGAAGACCTGAACAGGGAGACTGCAGAGGTCCGGGCAGAGGCACGTGGATTGATAAAAACGTTTGGCTCAACGCGGAAACACGAGGCGGCAGCCACCCGTAAATCCCTGAGGAGTGCCGTCAGGACCAACCGGAAGGTTGTAGGCGCCCTGTTAAACGAAGCACAGGATACAATTGGCGAATTCCACGTACAACGGGAAGCCATGGCGAATGAACTGTCAGACTCCCTGAGAGCCAACACGGCTGCAATTACGAAAGAAGTGGTCAATATCCGGCTGGATGCAAAGAATATGGTCGCAGGATTTGCAGACGAGCGGATAACCCGGGGGATGGCGCTCTCCAGGATGCTGAAGGATTACACCGATCAGATCTCCAGCGATGTCGGGTTGATGATGGCAGATTTCGAGATGCAGCGCATTCCG
>JBFYKV010000098.1:0-2771 GCA_041305745.1 Methanoregulaceae archaeon
GTGGAAGAACGAAGGATAACTAAAATTGCTAATTTAAAGGGTGATTTAGTGAAAATACTTGGTTTGCTGGGGCCGTCATATGAAAAATATTATTTTTGAATTTCGACGTGCGGAATGTGAGATCAGGGTCCCGCCCTAAAAAGACATTGAACGCCGCAATAATGATCTCTTTTGTATCCATTATTAATCACAGGTTTGATCGGTTCCGATTATATTGATTTGGTTCTCCAAAGGTTTGGTATCCGGGGTTTATTCTCAGTTATTGGTGTGTTCATTCCGATGGTCCCTCTCCGGACCGGAATATCCTGTCCCGGGAAGTGTGCTTTTGTCGATAAAAAGGGAGAATGGGGGTCGGATCCTCCAGGAATTGCGGATAGTATTGTATTCTCCTACCACATGATTTCCAATATATACCCTGATAAAACGGGAATTTTGCGTTGAAAATAACACGTAATGCGGTCTTAATATATGCATACAACAATACCTGATGAATTTCACACCGAATCCGACGGGATTTTTTGAATTTACGAGTGAATCTATAATTCCCATGAATGATTTACGTGCCAGAAGCAGCATGTGCAGGAGTATCCCCGCCGTTCCTCCCATTACCGTTCGTTGTCCGGATGCCCGTGATGCCGTCACTACCTTTCCAATTATTTCATCCGGTTGAACAAGTACAGGGTCAGGGGTAGCGTTATTGTCCCCCCTGGTCTGAATGCCGTTTTTATGGATGGCAACGATACGGTGGATGACATATATGGCTTTTTTTTGAGAAGTAAAGCAGATGACATCTCCCACCCGGCATGGCATGGACCCGTACCGGACCACCTCGAGAAGATCAGCATCCCGAAAGGTCGGATTCATGCTCGACCCTGAATAGATGATAGGGATGCTCTGGTCATCAAAAAAACTGCAGGGTGCATCCAATGGAAGGGATGGCAATGGTAAGGGGGAGAGAGATCCGGGTTCACCCTTGTGTTGGAGTGTTCTGGCAATCTCTTCCCAGAATACTCCACAGAGACTGATCCGGAGGATATAGGTTGGTATCGAATTGACCAGCCGTTCTGCCGCGGGCAGGCACATATTCAGAAATCCCTCCATTATATCATCCGGATTTTCTTCAATCCTGCGCAATAGCACGACCTGTCTGATCGATTCAATAACAAAAGCTGTTGCATTCGCCCTCGATAGTGGCTCAACCCGATCAAATGGGGATTGATGTAAGAAAAAAATGGACGAGAGGGGCACCGCCTGCCCGACATCCCAGTCGCCTTCATGACACCCTGCTGATAAAAAGGTGCTCCATGTGGGCCAGGGATGAGCGAAATATCTGCCGTCCGGTGTCTGTACCACCAGAGTTGCGTCATCGCTCAGTGCTTCCCAGGAGGTCGGAAGACGCCTGCACGCAGTTGATTTTCCGGTCCCTCCCGGAGCAGCAAGGATAATCCCCTGACCCTGGTGCCTGACAAGTCCTCCGTGGATCAGCATGCCGCCACGTGGCATTGTCTGCGAGGCGATATACCGGCCAAGCCGGGCCATCTGCATCGCCTTACTGATCCGATCTTTTCCCGGGGAGAGGCAGCACACACATGGCCCCGTCTCCGCGGAGAAGATTTCCGGAATATCGTCTTCAGTTACACATACGAAGATCTCGCGCCCCTCGCTTCCCGGTGAGAGGTGCATCACTTCGGTTATCCATGCAACTATTTCTTCGGTCTGAAAATCAGTTGGGCGGAGGAGAAATTTTTGGCCGTCTGCTAATTTCAGGCATGGAAACGGGGGGAGGTTATATGAATCATTATTCATCGATATCTCCTGTCTGGCAAAGAGGCATTTTTAATCCAGGTTGATTTTGTAAAATTCCATCTTTCCGACCTAAAAAAAGATGCCTCAATCATCCCCTTAGCCTGCTCTTTGGAAACACTCCTGCCCGGTGAGCCTCATCACACAGCCACTGGGGAGCGACCAGACTTCCTGTATGTGCATAGTTGTTTGCCACACATCCCGTACGGCAGGCCCGTGCATGGATACATGAGCCACAGACCCCGGGATATTCTTTCACATTCTCAAGATCCCGACGCAATTTAAGGATGACCGGATGTGAAAGCCAGATATCCCGGATACTATCTTTTCCAAGCCGTCCATACACCAGTTCAGGAATCGTCTCCCCGATACCGCAGAGGGCGATCTCCCCTGTTCCTAGAATGCCAAGGATGCCTGCGACACCACAATCGAATGCGCATCCTTTCGTCCTCCAAAGCTCTTTGTGGGGTGTGAGAGCCATAGGCAAATACATGTGGAGCGCGATTTGTGTTTTTGGCCTGAGTTCCTCATTGACATATGCTCCAAGAGCAAGATACTCTTCAAGATCAAATGCCTCCCCCCGCTTATGCATAGTAATTCCCCTGCCAGTGGCCATAATCGGGTTGAACTTCACAGAAGCAGCCTTGTGTTCTGCTGCAAGCCTGACCAGATCCTCCATCCGTCCCATATTACCCTTGTGGACAGACATGATGACCTGGCAGTTGGTATACCCGGCATCGACCAGGGCATCAAGCCCGGCAAGAGTCCTTTGAAACGCACCCTTCACCCCCCGGAACGCATCATGTTCCGCGGCTACCGGTGAATCGATGCTCACCGAGATAAAACCCATCCGGGTCTTCTCCTTCAGGTACCGGGCATTTTCAGGAGTGATGAGCGTCCCGTTCGTCTCCATAATGAGAGAGAGCACTTCATGTGAGATCATATCACCGAACTCAAGGACCTGCGGA
>JBFYKV010000099.1:0-26830 GCA_041305745.1 Methanoregulaceae archaeon
GTGATCGTCGTGAACGGCGGCGCATAGCGGAATGCATTATCAAAGAGGTTGTAGAATACTTTCCGGAGGAGCGGATCTGCAAAAATCTCACTATTTTCGCAGTTAATGGTCAGGGTCACGCCCTCCATCTTAAATATTGAGGCGGTCTTCATCACCGTCTCCCTGACATTCTGCCAGGTTGCGTCTTTCACCCCGATCTCCTGGTATTCCTTCGTAAATTCGATCTGGTGCCGGATTGTTTTTGCTGCCTGATTCATATGGCCAAGATATTCCTGCATCCCCGGGCTCCGGACCTCGTCACCGGCAAGTTCAATGTACCCCTGCAGAACGGCGACCCCGTTGAGAATATCGTGGCGGGTGATACTGGAGAGGAGGTTGAGTTTCTTATTTGACTGATGCAGGGCTTCTTCTGCCGCGATACGGTCGGTGATATCGATAATTGAAATTAAGACCTTTCCCCATGTTGTTTCGTATCCGGGGACAACAGAACACCGTATCAGGATATCTCTTTCGTCCCCGTTTAATGTTCCGATAACACTTATCCCCTCATAACGGGGTGTTCCCGAAACAAATGAAACAATCTCATCTTTAAATGTGGAATATGACTTTTCCGTAAATACCAATCCGAGGCCGGTATAAAACTGTTCCTCGGACTCCGCCCCGACCATGGTCATTGTCGTGGCATTTATCTTGTTCACCTTCACCATCCGGGTAATTGATACCAGATCTTTGGGGTGGTCGTCGAAATATGCATCAAAATCAGTGATGCCTTCCGCTTTCTTCGAATCAATCCACGATTTGATCCCGGAAAAATCCTCCTCCCAGAGCGAGACCGGAGAGTCCTCAAAGAGGGTGCGATACCGTTTTTCACTCTCGCTAAGCGTTATTTCCATCTGCCAGCGGTCGGTAATATCGGCCATGATGTAATTGAACCCGGTGATTTTGCCATCCGTCATTATGGGCGTCTGTTTTGTGCTGACATACCGTTCTCGACCATCCCGGGCGATGATCCTGAACACGTTTTCCCCGTATTCTCCCTCGACCCTGCGGGTGAACGCGTCGCTGACCTGCGGGAGGTCATCCGGATGGACGAACCTGGCAAAATGCTCATGTATCACTTCATCAGGGGTGTATCCATACAGCCGGTAGATGACCGGGCTTATGTAGGTAATAATACCATTCAGATCAATTGTGAAGATCACGTCATTGATATTCTCGACAAGCTGCTTGTAATGTAAACGGCTCTCGACGAGGGCTTCTTCCGCCTGTTTCCGATAAGTGATATCCCGTATATTATGAACTGCACCGACCAATGCCTGCGTCCCATCAAGAATCGGGTCGGTAGTAAAGACAATCCAACGGTCGCCTATCTTCATTTCCATACGTTCCCGTTGCCTCGAATGCAGCATCTTTATGAACGGGCAGCCGGGGACCGGTTCCGTCGTGCCATGCACTACCTCAAAGCAGTGCCGCCCGGCAAGTTCGTCCCCATTCTTCGCACCGACCATCTCCTGCATCATGCGGTTGCTTATCACTATGCGCTGGTCAGGGTCTACAATGCAGATGGCATCCCGGGTCGAGTCAAATGTGCTCTGCCAGCGGAGCGACGCCTCACGGAGGGACTGTTCCGCCCGCTTCCGTTCGGTGATGTCAGTGAGCACAGTCAGGATTGCAGGCGAACCGCCAAATTCAATCACCGTCGGGCGGACGATAACATTCCGGCGTTCGCCGGTTTTAGAAATAATCTCGATCTCATTGGGTCCGGGGGGTCCGGCGGTCGTCCGTTTCCGGAGTGATTCAGAAACATATTCAATATATTCAGGGGCAATGTAATCAAAAATCGATGTATTGAGGACTTCATCCGGAGTGGATCCCATGGCCTCTGTCAGCGCCGGGTTAACATAGATAATGTTCCCTTCCCGGTGTACCAGGACCATATCCGGTATATTTTCAAGAACGGCGCGGAATTTTTCTTCGCTCTCCTGCAATGACACTTCTGCTTTTTTCCTGTCGGTGATATCAATACAGACCCCGCTCATGCGTAGCGGTTCACCGGCTTCGTTGTAGGTTGCACTGCCCCCGGCACCTATCCAGCGCACCACATCTCCGGGAAGGATGATCCGGTACTCGTTCCAGAGAAAGGAATGTTCCTTAACTGACTGGTTGATCTTCGCCATTGCCTGGTCGCGGTCATCGGGATGGAGCGTGGCAAGCCACGTTTCGAACGAGGGGGGTGCACCAGGCGGGAGGCCGAAGAGTTCGAAGAATTCCGGTGACCAGGTCAGGGTTCCGGTGGGGACATCCCAGTCCCAGGTCCCGGCATGTGCGGCCCGGAGTGCTATTCCGAGCCACACCTGTGCGGCGCTGAACGCCTTTTCCGCCTGCTTCTTTTCTGTCACATCCTCATAGATGGCAACTATTTCTCCGGAAGGGAGCCTATAGACAAAATTCTCACGCCAGCCTGATATCCGGTTGTCCTTGTATATCGAGACCGGGTGCAATTCGGCGGTACCGGTTCGTGCCACCCGCTGAAATACCTCAAAGAGCCCGAACTCTTTTATGCCCGGGAATACTGCCAGCACACTCTGTCCGATAATCTCTTCTTTCCTGACCTGCTCTATCGTTTCGGCTGCATGGTTGATATCCCGGAAGATAAAATCGCTGTCATCATCGACCGGTTCATAAATCGCAACGCCGGAACTCATATTATTGAAAAGGTTCCTGAACCGGCTCTCGCTCTCCCGCAATGCCATCTCATCGTGCCGTTGGGAAACTGCACTCTGGATCTTGTGCATGAGTTCGGCAAACTGCGGTTTTGGTTCGCCGCCTTTCTGGAGATAAAAATCAGCGCCTTTCTCAAATGCTTCGATGACCACCTCTTCCCTTCCTTTCCCGGTAAATATGATAAAGGGCAGGTGGGGATACTCTTTCCGGAGAAGTGAAAGGAATTCGATGCCATCCATCCCGGGCATCTGGTAATCTGAAACGACCGCGTCGTAATCCGCGTTTTTCAGTTTCTGTAGTGCGAGTTTTCCTGATTCGGCGGTGTCTACGGCAAAATCTCCCTTCGTCTCGAGATAGCGCTTTGTTAACATAAGAAGCGGCTCTTCATCATCGACATAGAGTACGGAAATCATGAACGACCTGCATTAAAATGAATTGTCGTAAAATTTATATGGGGCATCCATACTTTTAAATATACCGTCTTGAATGGACGGAACAGAACCCCCGGATGTACTATTACTAATCTCTATGGATTGCGTTCGATGATCTGATCCCTTTGCGAACGGTATTTGCGTAATCCTGCCGACCCATTAATCGTGCTGGTGACAGGGACACCATCCCGCTGGGGTTCCTTAACTCCGGTCATTACCGGCTGCACCTGCAAGGGTCCGCGATTTGTACCTGCAGAGGATTTGGCGCCGTACCCGCCGGTGTGATTCTGTATCCACACTCAATTTTTCCGCTGCACCGGATAACCTGCGTGGACCCGGTTCAAACCAGGTTTTTTCCCCCATCAGAAAACCGGTACATCCCCTTTGGCACCCGTATCTCAAACCGGGCACCTTTTCCGGGCTCACCATTCTCGGTGATGGTAATACCGGTAATTGCGAGGATCTCCCGCGAGAGGAACAGCCCGAGGCCGGAATTCTTCCCAAAGCCCTTCGTAAATAATTTCTTTTTGTCGTCCTCTGAAATTCCGGCACCGTTATCTTCGAAGAGAATGACGAGGGAATCATCCACTTCGGATACGGTCACGGTAATGTCAGTCATCTGTTCCCCGCCATACCGGAGCGCATTGTCAATCAGGTTGTAAAAGACCTTTCCAAGCAGCCGGTCTCCGAACACTTCGACATCAGTCCGGTTCATAGAGAGGCTGATATCATCCATGGGCAGACCTGATTTGCCCTCCATGACGAGTTCATAAATATTCAGCCATACCGGCGCCTGTATTCCAAGCTCCCTGTATTCACGGGTGAATTCAATCTGGCGCTGGATGGTCCTCGCCGCAGTCTCCATATGACCGAGCGATACCGAAAGCTCCGGGGTTAAGGGGTCATCCGAGACAATGTCAAGATAGCCAAGTAAGACCGTCACCTGGTTGAGGATATCATGCCGCGTAATGCTCGACAGCAGGTTTAATTTTTTGCTGGCCAGTGCAAGAGATTCTTCTGCCTTCTTCCGGTCGGTGATATCGCGGTTGGAGACCCGCGTCCCGGCAAATGTGCCGCTATCCCTCCACATGGAACGGCAGACATGTGCGATCCATCGCGTGGAGCCGTCCCGGTGAATAATCCGAAACTCGATCTCATGGGGTATATCCGGTTGCAGACCTGCGTAGTGCACCGGGATATGCGCTTCCCACAACGCCCGGTCATCCGGATGAACGATACGATCGATAAGCCCGGGATCAGCATTAAATTCCTTATTTGTATAACCGGTAATCCGCTCAACGGATGGAGATATGTATATTACGTTCCTGTCCGGGTCAATCCAGTATTCCCAGTCGAAGGTCCAGTCGGCCATCGTATGGAACAGGTCTTCGCTCTTTGCCAGCGCCTCTTCCGCTAATTTCCGGTCCGTGATATCCTGGAGCGTGCCATGGAGCCCGGTCACCTGCCCGTTTCCGTTGCGTTCCACGCCCCCGTATGCATATATCCATCGCATACTCCCGTCCGGGCGGACCAGTTCCAGTTCAAAATTGTAAGGCTCGCCGGTCTGAAGCGCTTTTGTGACCGCAGCACTGAGACGGTCCCAGCTGTCAGGCGTATAAATCCGTGAAAGTTTTGCATAGGATGGCGCCGGGAGTGACGGGTCCAGACCTGCGATCCGGTAAAGTTCCTCTGACCAGGTAACTGTGTCGGTCTCGATAACCCAGTTCCAGGTACCGATATGTGCCAGGCGGTGTGCATCCTTCAGCCGCTCCTGCGTCGATACGATTTCCAGTTCCATCTGTTTCCGCTGGGTTATATCCTCGAATACTGCGACAAAATGCTCTTTTGCAGGAGAATACACAGAAATGTGAAGCCATTTATTGATGGGTTTAAACTCGATGTCGAACGCTTCCGGCGTGCCTGACAGGGCGACCCTGCCGTAGACCCCGAACAATTCCGGGTACTCTTTGCGGATCCCGTGGAACACGTCGGTACCACGTTTCCCGTTCACATTTTTCAGGCCGACAATCCGGTCGAATGCCTCGTTGACATCGAGGTAGATGAAGTCTTCCGGAAGACCCTCGCTATCATAAATCATCCTGCAATAGGCAAACCCGTCCGGCATATTTTCAAAGAGCAGGCGGTACTTCTTCTCGCTCTCGCGGAGAGCATCGTTTTTCTGACGCAGTTCACGGTAGATGAGGTCGTATGGGCGCGAGAGACTGACGACGACGAATGCACGGTAGAACAGGTAGACCGAGATGAGCCGGAAGAGGTGGCCGAGCATGTTCATGAACCCGTACACGCTGATATACGAGGTGAATGACAGATCCCCGAGAATGAGGAATATGACTGCAGCGATCAGGTAGTGCCAGACGTCACGTTCGAAGAAAGTCCGTTTGTAATAGAGGAGAACCGCCGCTGCAACCAGGATAGCCGAGATAGCATACTCGCTGTAGATCTTAAACGGCGTCAGCCCGCTCCCTTCGATGAAACAGGAGGGGAAATTATGCCAGACAAATATGCTCGCAAAAAGGAGCCCGCAGGCAACCGCACAGGCCGTAAAGATTAGCCCGGTATCGTACTTCCGGTCCTTTATGACGGACCGTCCGATGAAGAGCGTCGCGATAAAGAAGGTGATGCTCTGGAAGTACCGGGCTGCGATCCAGAGCTGGGTCGGGAGATCAGCCGTCGCTCCGGGAAAGACGCCCATACCCTTATAGGCAAGGGTGTGGACAAGGTCGATGGTCCCGGTAAAAAGAAACGATATTCCCACGATGAGGAAGAAGGTACTGGAAAACGTCTTCCGTGTATTCCAGACAATAATGAATATGGCATAAGCAACGGCAATGCCGGCAAGCTCGACGATGCTGTGAAAGATAAGGTAATTAAAGGTACTCATGAAGTAAAGGACGACCAGGATGAGCGCGGCGAGGATAACCTGCACGATCCGGGATATTTCCGGCCCGGGAGTATGAAACGGTATGGAATTCACGATAGGAGCGCTCCCCGATCTGCCTGGCACGGATGGTGAATATGATATCCCTGTGATGATCTGCCGGAATACCAGGTACTGACAGCCCGTCTTGTCCTGTCGGTCATGATGTAAACAGTGTTTACATGGTGGTCCTGCATAAATCTTCTGGCGTAAAATTACCGGATATTCAGCTGTTCCTTAATAGAGCCAAGCTGGTTTCTCCGCTGCCGGACCCGCTCCTCCTGTTCTTCGTTTATCTCAACAAAGAGTCCCCTGAATTTCTCATCCATCCTCACCGCCCGTTCGAGCCGGACATACAAGGCTGAATCTGACGGGGGGCATCCCCTGCCGCGTGCCGCTTCAATTCCGGCAGCCCGCCGGCGTATCCTTTCGAGGGTGCGTTCCAGTATCTCTTTTAATTCGCTTTTCCTGACCGGTTTTATGAGGTAATCTTCAATATCCCCACCATACCGGTCGATCTCTTCAACGGTCGGACGCTTGCCCGTAAGAATAACGACCGGAAGGTCCCGTGTCAGATCGTTGTTCCGTATCGACTGAAGCGTATCCCACCCGTCCCGTGGTTCCATCATGATATCGAGCAGGACCAGGTCCGGCCGTTCCGACGCAAGGATCCGCATGCACTCTTCTTCACCCGGGGCTCCGATGACGTCAAACCCGATTAACTCAAGGAGCTTCCCGTACATCCGAAGGAATGCAGAATTATCATCAACAAGCAGCAGCGTTGTCATCCCTTAACCCCGACCCCGTAATACTTTTGAAGAAATTCCCTGACTTTTTCAGATTCAACCCATTTCCGGTCAATTTTGTTGATCATGGCATCAATCTCCTGTACCTGGCGGATAATATCGTCTGCAGTGGATCCTCCTGCGAGGTCGGCGGCTGCCATGATTACGGCAAGCGGGTTTCGTATCTGGTCGTTTAATATGGCCATCTCGATGAGGTTCTCGTCAATCTTTTTCAGCGCTTCGACCTTGAGGCGTTCGAGGTCCTTTTTACTAGTGATATCGGTCATGATGCCGGCAATCCCGGTAACGGTTCCGTCATTCCATTCGGGCCGGGCTGAAATGTGGACATGGAAGATATCTCCCGGAGGGTTCCGGACGCGGATTTCGACCGTTACGTCCCTGCCGGAAAAGACGTCAGCAACTGCTTTTTCTACTATTGCATGCGAATCCGGGAGAATAAAATCTACAACCGGTCTTCCCTCCACATCTTTGTCGCGGATTCCAAACCTGTTCACGACCGGGCTGATATACGTGATGATATTTTCGGGACTGACCGTGAAGAGCACGTCTGAAATGTTTTCAACAAGTTTTTTGTAGATCTGCTCACTTTTCCGGAGTGCCTCTACCGCCCGCTTGCGTTCAGTAATATCTCTCACGGAGCCGATTATCGCTTTCACGCTT
This sequence comes from Methanoregulaceae archaeon, assembly GCA_041305745.1. Lineage (GTDB taxonomy): Archaea > Halobacteriota > Methanomicrobia > Methanomicrobiales > Methanospirillaceae > UBA467. The sequence goes on from JBFYKV010000099.1 coordinate 7,560, forward strand.
CCATCATGATTACGCATGGCCCCTGCAGTGACGAGCGTGTCGATGACCGGGCCGTCATGTCTCCTCAGCCTGACCGGGTAATCCCTGATATAGCCTTTCTGAACGATACATGCAAGCATTGAATCCCAATCTTTTGGATTATCGTACAGCTGCTGAAGAGGCGCCGCCATGAGTTCCTCCCGGCTTTCATAGTTAAACATCTCAAGTGACGTCTCATTGAAGTCTATCCAGCGGCCTTCGGGAGAAATGATGAAGACACTGTCCCGGGAGGTGGTGAAGAACTCACGGTACCGCTCCTCGCTTTCCCGCAGGGCGATTTCAGCCTGCATCTTTTCGGTCTTGTCCTCGTATATGGCAACAATTTCCCCGGAGTTGAGCTTATAGATATAATTCTCACGCCACCCGGTGAGCCGGTCATCTATGTACTGGGAGACCGGGTGCTTTTCGGCGATCCCGGTCCTTGCCACCCGCTGAAATATCTCAAAAAGCCCGAACTCTTTTATCCCGGGGAACACGTTAAGGACGCTCTTCCCGATAACCTCTTCTTTCCTGACCTGCTCTATCTGTTCTACTGCATGGTTGATATCACGGAAGATGAAATCAGTGGCGTGATCAATCGGTTCGTAGATCGCAACACCGGCACTCATATTGTTGAAAAGATCCCTGAACCGGATCTCGCTCTCCCGCAACGATTCTTCTGCTACTTTACGTTCGCTAATGTCCTGCACCATGCCATGAAGCCCGGTGACCTTTCCGCTGCTATCGCGCTGCAACCTGCCGAACGTACTTACCCATCGTATACTGCCATCGGGACGGACCATTTCAAGTTCCAGACTGTAGGGCTCCCCGGTTTCAATTGCATTTGTAACCGCAGCACTGAGGCGTTCCCAGCTGGAAGGCGTGTAGATTTGTGGATGTTCAGCATAGGATGGCGCCGGGAGTGACGTGTCCCGGCCCGTGATAGCGTAGAGTTCCTCTGACCAGGTCACGGTATCGGTGTCAATTACCCAGTCCCAGGTCCCGATGTGTGCCAGGCGATGGACCTCTATGAGTCGCTCCTGTGCAGAATGGAGTTCAATCTCGACCTCTTTTCGTTTCGTGATGTCGGATAGGAAATTCAGGGTTGCAGGCCTCCCTTTCCATAAGATTATGACTGCAGAGATCTGGACCCATGTTATACGCCCGTCTTCTCCGAGAACCCGGAAATCGTAGAATGTTGGGACGTTCTCTCCCCGGATCCTCCGCTGGTGGCAGTCAGTGACAAGCGCACGGTCATCCGGGTGAATGAAGGATTCGAACGGCTGGTTAATTACCTGTCCATACGTCAATCCGGTCATTTTCAGCACGTTCGGGTTCACAAATTTTAATATGCCCTCCTCTGCCACAACAATTCCTTCGCCGGCGTTCTCGACGACCAGGCGGTATTGCAGTTCGCTTTCGACAAGTGCATTTTCCATCGCTTTGCGATGGGTGATGTCAGAACAGAATGCCATGAAGGTATTATCCGGGAGACGGGTTGCATCGAGTATGACAGTGATTACGGTCCCGTCTTTCTTTTTCAGAAGCGATTCGACTGACATCTTCCCTGCCGGGACGAGGATTCCGTTGAACCGTTCGAGTTCCAGTGCAACCCGATCTGCAGGGGTGATATCGGTAATATGCATATTGAGGAGATCGGAACGGCGGTAGCCGAGCATCCTGCATGCAGCCGGATTTACGTCGATATATCTGCCGGTCCGGTCGACAACAAAGATACCGACGGGCGAATGCTCGGTATATGCCTGGTATTTCTCCTCAGACCGGGCGAGTACAGCCGTTGAACGCTGGTTCTCCAGCAGCGCCTTTGCCAGCTTGACATTGCCGTAGCTCAGGCGGGAGATCATGGACGCAAATTTCGTATAAAAGTCCATGACAGTCTCAATCGTTTCCCTGCTCCATCGCGGGACACGGTCAAGCGCTGCAAGGTATTCTTCCCGGTCAAATCCGAATTGTTCTGCCTGTGCTGCAAATAAGGCACGGTCAGGGATTTCGTCATCAAAGAAAAACTGCCCGAGGAAGAGGTTCCCCATATGTTTATTCCCGATGAAGAGGGGGGTGACCATGTCCCACATGTTATTCCGGCACTTGTACGTTAGGTATTCACCGGGCCTGACATTCTGTGTAAGATAGAGATCACTTTCCGTGCAGTTCATGCGGCTCTGCGTATTCACCCGGTGGAATTTCGTGCATATATCCTGCCATCCGGTGGCCACGAGGATGTTTCCCTTCAGGTCCATTATTGTCACCCCGATATGGGTGAGAGCATAGAAATCATCCATCATGGACTGGATTTCCCTGCTGTCGATGATATTTACAAACTCAAGCTCACCGATCTCGTAGTCGGGGGATAGGATCGTATCCAGTTTTAGCTGGAGCTTTTCATTGCTCTCCTGCAGCAGATGGTCCTGTTTTGTGATCGTTTCCAGCTGGTGCCGGAGTTCCTGTTCTGATGCGGCAAGTCGTTCATGTAAAACCGAGACCTTATCTTCCATCTTCCTTTGGTCTGTGATATCCATGGCAAGGCCGGAGACTCCTTTGATCTTCCCTTCGGGGTCGTACAGGGGAGTGAGGGTCGTATGGAACGTCGCTCCCCTGAAAGTATAATCATAGGTGACCGTTTCGCCGGCAAGGGCGAGGAGGTGCTGGCTGATTGCCGGGTGGGACTGATCACTGGTGCCAAAATACTCATAGAGGGTCATTCCCAGTACCTGGTCAGGTTCCAACCCCAGTAACGCGAGCCCTGCACCCTGCGAGAATGTATATCGCAGATCACGATCAACTGCCCAGAACGTCCCGGGCAGTTGGCTCATGGCGAATCTGAATCGTTCCTCGCTCTGGTATAATGCGACCTCTGCCTTCCTTCGAAGGACTGCGGCCCGGATCTTATGGGCAAGTTCGGCAAAATGAAGGGTTAGATCCCCGTCTTTCCCGATATAAAAGTCGGCACCGTTTTCGAACGCCGAAATGATAACGTCCTTTTGTGCGTTATCGATACATATGATAAAGGGTGTGGTGATGCCCGAGGACCGGAGTGCTTTTAATAATTCAATCCCGTCCATGCCGCTCATCTGGTAACCGGAGACGATTGCATCATATGACATTGTGTGTACTTTTTCCAGGGCTTCCTCAGCGGAACCGGCGGTATCAACGGAAAATTCTTTCGTATCTTCGAGAATTCGTTTCGCTAATTCGCAAAGCGGCGTTTCATCATCGACACAGAGGACCGATATCATATCCTTCCGGGAGAACCGGGTACACCTTAACGCTACATACGGGTGTCATTCTTTTAAATATACCGTCCCGGTTACCTCCCGCTCCTCACAGGCTGCTGATGTGAAACTGGGTGTCTGTGGAACCCGGTTCGTATATCCTCTTCATAATCGGGGGATAGCCCGGCCGGTTATCTTCGGCTGCTTCCACACGGGCCCGTTATGTGTCCCGGCCGGGTCCGGGGCTGCAGCTTCGACCTGCGGAGTGGAGGCCTTGCAGGCCGGTGCAGCGAATTATACGGCGGTGTCCCCTACTGCGAGAGCGTGATCACCGGGACCTCGTATTCTGTGAGTGCCCTCGGGTATCGTTCGCAGGGGAGTATTTCGCAGGCGGATGATCTGATGCCGGGTTCGCCTTGGTTTGTTATACTGAGTAACGGGTCCGGGACGTTCTTAACACGGTCGGGAACTACGGCAGTTCCTTCGGGTGATCTGGGGTATATGAACGGGATGTCAGAACCGCTTGCTGTCGGAGGGCGGTCTGATCTGGACGGCAGGGTGCAGCGGAGTTAGTTTTTTGGGGTTCGCGGGGAGACTGAGTGAAAAGCGGGAGATGATTACATTCATTAGTCTTGTCAATACCTTTAAAAACCGGGGTGTGGGTTATTGCTGTGGAAAAAATCCCGGTTAATGTGTCCACTCGATGATCCTGATGTCAGGGCCGACGGCCTTAATGATGCAGTCCCTCATGTCGACATAATGGGGGCAGGGATACCCGATTGGATTTCCCCGGGTGATGCATGATGCGAATACGATTGCTTCTGCTCCCCGTTCGACCATCATTTTTGCCCGTGGTATAGCCCTCTTCCCGGGACATCCGCCACATGTCACAAACCCGACAATGTCAACCGGCCCGGTCTCCCTGAAAGCACCTTTTTCCTCTTTTGTCACGATAAAATCCATGGATCCGGGGCACATATCTTCAGTCATCATGCAGCGGATGATACCAATTTTCATACGGGTAAATTCGCATGGTGTCCGATAATTCTTTTGATAGCATCATATCCCTGCCTTGCCGGAGAGGGGGATTCTCCTGAAAGGAACCCCGATAGTGCAGGCAGTCCCAAAAAAACCCCCGCCTTATCCCCGGAGGGAATCTTCCCCGGACCAGTCCATCCAGAATTTTGCCGGGCTCTGCTCAGGTTCACATGGGAGGTTCCTGACCAGGAGATAACAGGTATTCTCCCGCCCTGACCGGCATCTCATCCGCTAATGCCGGGTCCTGGTGTGAATCGTGTGGATACCATTTCCTGATTTATTCATGGTATTCCTGCGGGATCGGGTTCAGAGAGGGCATGATCCTGGCTTTCCGGCATTTATGCCGCTTCCGTGAGAACCGCAGGAGTGATATCGACAATATATTATCTCTACCGCTCACCCTGCAATAGATATTCGTAGTAAAAACGATCTCTTTTTGCTGCGGGTTGACAGATCATCTGAAACAGATGATTATCGATCAAAACCCACTCATCTACTTAAACAACGCAGCGACCAGCTGGCCGAAGCCTCCCGGGGTGCTGGCAGCGATTGAAAAATCCCTCTCCCTCCCGGTCTTCGGGTCGGGGAGGACGACCGGGACCCAGGGTGAGGACTACATCACGCAGGCCCGGGAGGGGCTTTCTGCATTCCTGGGAGGAGACCCTCCCGAACACCTTGTGTTCACCCACAATGCAACGGATTCCCTGAATATCCTTATATCTGGTTTTCTGGCCGGAATAAAAGAAGAATGTCATGTCCTGACCACGGCACTGGATCACAACTCCGTGCTCCGGCCACTCTGCGAGTACGAGCAGCAGCACTTCATAAAACTCGGTATCATTCCCTTCGAAGGGTGTTTTGTCCGTCCCGAATTAATAGAGGCAGCTATCAGGCCCGATACCCGGCTCATGGTCATGACCCATGGCAGCAATGTACTCGGGTCGGTGCAGGACATCAGGACAATCGGGGATATCCTGCACGACCACGGGATCTACTTCATCGTGGACGGTGCCCAGATCGCCGGGCATATCCCCGTCAGTCTCCGGGACCTGCCGGTCGATGCCTTTGTTTTCACCGGGCATAAAGGCCTCCTCGGGGTGCCTGGAACGGGAGGATTTTACCTGCGCGACCCGGAGGCCATTGTACCGGTCCGGTTCGGAGGGACGGGCACAGACTCGTTCTCGCTCCTCCATCCCCGGGAGATGCCGGAGCGGTTCGAGATCGGGACACACAACTATCCGGGCCTGGCAGCCCTTGCGGCGGGTGTGAGGTTCATCAAAGAAAAGGGAATCGCATCCATCATGGAAAAGGCAGAAAAACAAACGGCGTTTCTCATCCGGGAACTGAAGAGAGAGGAGAACATCACAATCTACAATGAACACCCGGACCTGCCGATAGTCGCCTTTAATATACGCGGGCTTGAGAACGATGACGTGGGATTCATGCTCGCCCGGGCATACAACATTATCGCACGGACAGGCCTTCACTGTGCCCCGCTGGTGCACAGGGCCATTGACGGAGGGGAGGGCTGCGTGAGGCTCAGCACCTCATGGTTCACGACCGATGAAGAGTGCCGGATTGCAGCGGATGCAATAAGGAGGATTGCCGGGAATGCGGATTCTTCGGTCGGTCAGGCATAAGGTCTGTGCAGACGGCTCCTTCATGAAGGAGTTCCTCCTCGATGTCCCGGTAACGGAGGAATTTTTCGTATATCTCAAAAATTTTGGATACGTTGAATCCTTACCCAATGTCGGCGAGGGATTCTACAAGTTCGGGAAGCCGGACTGGTTCTCCATCAAGGGGTTTGCCGGGGATACGACTGTAGAGGTCAGGTTCAAAAAAGAGGTAATGGACCTGACCGTTGACTTTGTCTATTTCCTTTTTTCCTCGTACCGGGAGGGGAAGATTGACCTTTCCGTGCTAAAACAGCGGGAGCAGGCCATCGGTAAACGGGTACGAAAGCGTCTTTTTGGGGCATGAGGAAGGGAGGGTATAGTGCTGCAGGACGTATTTGAGGAATTTGCTGATGACTACGACAGGTGGTTCGATGTGCATTACGATGAATATCTCGCAGAACTCACCCGTATCCGCCAGGTCCTTCCTCCCCCTGACTCCCGCTCCATCGAAGTGGGGGTCGGCTCAGGGCGGTTTGCTGCACCCCTGGGAATCAGGATCGGGGTCGAGCCATCGCATGCCCTCTGCCAGATGGCATACCAGAGTGGGATTGAAGTTATCCGGGGCAGGGTTGAGGCGCTCCCGATAAAGGACGGGTCCTGTTCTTCCGTGCTCTTCGTCACGGTCATCTGTTTTCTGGATGACCCGAAAGTGGCATTCAGGGAAATCCACCGGATCCTCTCTCATGGGGGATGCCTCATTACCGCCTTTATCGAACGAGAGGGAATGATACACCGGAAATATCTTCAAAAGGGTGGAAAAGGGCGGTTCCTCTCCCGTGCGAAGTTCTATTCGCAGGAAGAAGTGCGTGCATTCCTCAATGAAACCGGGTTTGACGTGAAGAAGGCAGATACAAGGGCCGGTTTTTGTGTACTTACGACACAAAAGATTTGAGAGATGGTGAGTGCGGCAGAGTCAATCCAGTATAAAAATAGTCTTGCACTTTTCAACCGCATTTCTGCGCGAAAACAAAAATACATTATTTAAGGGCTCATCTGGGTACCCGGCTGAGAAATATCGGTCGGAGGGCGGTCTGATCTGGACGGCGGGGTGCGGTGGATCTCTTTTTCGGGGGTGAGTGGAGTCCCGACCCATAAATGATGACAGGAGGGCAGGAACATACGGAAAAAAGTCTTGGAGAGAGGAATCCAACACCCTGCTTATTTTCCCGGAGTGCCGGGAACGGTTACACCCGGGGGGAACGTCCCCGGGATCCAGATTTTGTTTCCGGAATAAATGTCAGAGGTGAGGTCCAGTGCCGATGGAGGTCTCAGGGAATCCGCAATTCGTATCAACGTATCTGCATCAAAAGAACCCACGACCCATCTTTCGACATCCCCGTCAATCCATCGTAATTTGTTCCTTTCAGGAGACGTATAATAAAAACCAGGAGTCCCATTGATACACACAGGCTCCGGTTCCTGACCGATAAATTCTATGAATTCCACGTCAAGGTTCCTTGAGAAAGCAATATACATTTGATTCGAAGCACTCCCCGAAGAATAATATCCTTCGTAAGATTTATTCACGAATGTAAGGGTTACCTTCCCCTCAGAATACTGGTCCGGGATAATGACATATCTAAAGAAAAAGTCATCCGGTACATATCCGGGAATTTTTAGATCCAATGCGAATTCTTCAACGGCATACGTGATGTTCTCTTCGGTGATGGATCCCTTCCCTCTGATTATTACTTCAGTTCGGGTCGTTTTAATCCCCCCCTCCAAACCGGTAAAATTACATGATGCAGCAGGGTTCTCTGATCGGTTTGATTTATTCTCCACTGGATGATACTCCGTTGCAGGGGACGGACTCAGTGGAATACTATCGGGTACTCCCTCATTACCTGAATTTATGATGGGTCCTTCCTGGTTTAAACAGCCACATAACAGGGAGAAAATTACTACCAGGACAATAGTTGGCATAATAAACAGAGTTCTCATTTTCATTCGTCCTCCCATATTTGTAAAAAATATTATTCAGCTTTATTGACAACCTGGGAAACCAATAAAATCCTATATTTCATCTCTTTTTACAAACGTGTTCGTTTGTTGATAATATGTTATAAAAGACACGATTTTACTTTGTACTACAGGTATTTATTACAAAGAGCGAGGGTGGAATTATTAGTAACTATACATATCCAGAATGCAGTTTAAACAAAATTGTCTAGCAGTTTTGAGTATTTCGTGAATATCATTAAATTCTTCGACAACCCAATCACCTTTTTTCAATGCCAACAAACCTTCACAGACACCACCCATTTTCCCGATTAAACCGGTTTCTGCATAAACAGCAACATATTTTGCAGATTTCTGTCCGCAATCATTTAACGTATTCAGTCGTTCGATTTCCATTGAAACCGATTGGATTAGATTATCTGGTTCATCCTCTTTTCCACGAACCAGAACAAAAATATAGATATCGCTTACCTCGATAAGTCTTTCACTTAATTTCCGATCTAATATTGTATCTCTTTTCTTCCGATCGCTTCCTTTTTTTATTTCAAGGTCTTCGGATATCTGGGGATAGTAACCGTCTTCATGAAGAGATTTTTGAAGAACTAATAAATCTGCCTTTCTTGATTCATAAAAAGATCCGAAAATTCCGATAGGAGTATTCCTTTTAAGCTGGTCAAATTTCCTTCTCCTCTCCGAATAATACAGGTTTGATTCTTCAGAAAGGGACATTAATCTAATATTAAATTATGCAAGTATAGATACTTTGATCATAGCGAGGTGAAAGTGCTATCAAAAAGATTATGAGTTACTAATTAGTAACTAGTTAAGTGGTCGTAACTATGGATGAGCATGCTGTTGAGCATTACTTAAAACAAGTCCCAGTAGAAATCCGGGAAGCTGTCATGGAACTTGATACTCCTCATAAATGGGCGATATTTATCGCACTTACTTTGGATGGGGACAAATATTTCAACCAGCTGAAAATGCAGTTCAAGGCAAATCCAAATACCATCAACAAAGCACTTAAAGCACTCGTTGAGAGTGGTCTTGTTGCCAGGAAGGTGAGGCAACTTGCAGATATTGGGAATAACAACAAGATCTATTATACAACAACAAAACTTGGCGAAAAACTGCTGACGAATTTATTCGAGGTTGTGTTACCACCATTGGCGGTAGGGGAAACGCAGAATCCAAAAATCTGGGTTAATGAACCTACTACAAGGAAAATTGAGGATATCTATATTCCTAATAAAAATCATGCTTATGAACTGCCCGAAACACAAAAATCATTAAAATTGCAGCTTGAAGGTGTCCGAACATGAAAAAGAAAAGTGTAATTGATAATACGGTCTTTGCAGGTGCAAATGAGGGAATAGGCCAGACAGTGAGTATTGATATTGGTAAATGTTACCAATTTAAGCCAGAAGATTTTGAAATTGATGTCACTAGCGTCCATTATTCAAATAATTCTTTTATTCAGGTTATGGGTCAAGACGTTTTCGTGGACTTTATAGAGTTGCCCGGTGTAAAAAAAGAGGGGAAAATGGTAGCAAATTCAACCCGAATTTATATGACTCATATCCAGGCTAAGAAACTGGCAGATACACTCAAAAATATGCTAGAAAGAAGCTACAAAGCGGGCCGGATAGAAACGTATCCGCCATCAGAATAAATAATAAAATCTTTTTTACAAACGATTATTAATGCCCAGAGGCCAGGGCATCGATCTGCTTGTCGGTGCCCTCGATCTGCCGTTCGATGAGGTTCTTCTCATGGTCGGTTTTCACTTCGGCCCGCTGTTTATTGAGGGTAAGCATCCGCTCGACCAAGGCGACCATTTTGTCATGGAGGGCAATGTCTGCGGGGTTGGAGAAGTCGATGGTGCGGATGAACGCACATTGAGGGATAATTGTCGTAGAAAATTGAGAAAAGGAGTTCATTGATCCGGTGCTTTTTTTCTTCGTTCCATGATACTGCTGATAATCTTATTTTTTTCAACACGGTACTGATCCCGGCACGTACCGGCGTACATCGATTTGAGCGCCGCTTTGCGACATCTTATCGGCCAGTATCATGATATCGTGAACAACGGATTCATCCACATAATCCTCACCACAGTTGATGCAGATCTCGGCGGGCACTTCTTTCATGACCAGTGTGAGTCCGTCCCGTTCAAGTGTTACCGTCGTGGTCCCCGGTCGTGTCTCCCCGCTTTTACATACACTGCATTTCATGATGTTCCCACAATTTACCCGTTTAGTGACACTTCACCGGCAGGAAGCGGGCGCATGCACAGTTTTTTCTGATGAGCAGCTTTCATCACTTCATTAATCCTACGGGATATCGTGGCGGTGTAGTATGCCTCACCGCACTGCTCGCAGACATATGCGGGTACATCCCTGATTACAATGACTTCCCCGGAAGCATGTGCCAAAAACTCTGTTTTACCTTCGCGAAGTTTTCCTTTACAGAAACTGCAGCGATCCGGAATCATGTAATATTCCCCCTTCTACGTTACTCGTTTTACTTGTCTTCTTTCGCGATATAAACTGTGATGATCTATTATTCGTCCGGCCAGCGTTCCCATTTTGTCATGGCGGGCAATGTCTGCGGGGTTGGAGAAGTCGATGGTGCGGATGAACGCACATTGAGGGATAATTATCGTAGAAAAATGAGAGAAGGAGTTCATTGAACAGGTACTTTTTTTCTTCGTTCCATGATACTATTGAGAATTTTATCAGGATCCGTGTCAAGATATTTTTTCCGGTCTTTGGTCCAGTCACCACTTCCCGGTTCATAGATCTGGAGGAAGCGGATTGTATCATCCGGCCCGAGTTTTTCAATCAGTACGTCAAGGCCCTCCTGCTGGATCTGATGTAATGTTTTTACACTCATTTGTGTTCCTCCTTTAACCAGGTGACAGGATTTTCTATAAGTACCTGTATGTTCTTGTGTAACTTAAAAAATGTTATCAGGTCATCATCCGTAGTAAGGAACACGGCACCGGCCCGTTCGGCACAGGCGATATGAAGCGCGTCCATAGCCGTTCCACCCATCCGGATCAACTCGTGCATCCGGGTGATAATTGCTTCGTTAATAATTATGTATTCTTTCGCTACTGATGCAATCTTCTCCACGCGTACCTGTTTTTTTTGGTCCGGGATTTTTGAAATTTCTTCGGCTATCGCTTCGCTGGAAACCAGGGATAATTCACCGGTAGTGCAGCGACGGATGATTTCCTGAACTGCGGTCACCTCCAGGCGAATTCTTCCCATCGTCTGATCATCAAACGGCCTGCATAAGCAGCAGACATCCAGGTAAATTTTCATTTCCCCGTCCCCTCCACGATCCTGATCTCCTCCCCGGTCAGCCCGTACAACTCGTAGACCAGGGCATCGATCTGCTTGTCGGTGCCCTCGATCTGCCGCTCGATGAGGTCCTTCTCATGGTCGGTCTTCACGTCGGCCCGCTGCTTGTTGAGGTCCAGCATCCGCCCGGCCAGTGTGACCATTTTTTCATGGCGGGAATTCCAGGCATAACGGCGGATCTGGAGGGCAGGACCGGGATCGTCCCTGATATTTACGGCGGGTTTCTTTGCTTCAACGATGAATTTCCGCGTCCCGCCAATCCTGAAAGAATAATCGATAAATTCGGTGGTACCACGGATCCGGATAGCGTCTTCGTGGATAACCTCTTTGTACAGTTCCGAATAACGCTTGTTATTATCGACATCCCATCCAAGCGCCTTAAAAAAAGGGTCAATAAATTCCTGGCGCAGTTGCATCTCGTTGTATTGCCCCCGCTTGTATGCCGGGAGGTGAAAATCGAAACTGTGAACAAGATTGAGAATCGCCTCCGGGACTTTTCCCGAACCTGTATCCCCTTCCATTATATCTCCTGATTCATACCATGACGTAAACAACGAATAATTATTCGATAAAATATTCAAATCGATCTTTTTTAGTGAGACCTGTTCACCGCAGGTATTTTCGATTAGTGTGAAATTGTCGAAAAATCGGACGGATGCCTGATGCCATCTTCAATGCAGAAGATAAATGACAAGATTATCCAGTTTATACAAGCATGATGGTACTCACATCTATTTCAGGCTGACAAAACAAAAAAAGTAAGTTAATAACTATTTTCATCAGAGTAATCATCTGGTCACAAAAGCGATGATGTATAATTTCAGGTGAATAACAGATGAAAGAATTTGTATTTATGATCATTACAATGGCAGTGCTTTTCGCCCTCACCGGAGTTGCGATGGCCGACACGGGAATGTATCCGGTCCCTGAAACCCAGGGAATTGTTACCTCCACCATTGCCTATGCCACAGGTACCGTTACCGGGACCGGTTCCATCGTATGGCAGACCGGAGATGGCGATCTGCATATCCCCCCGCTTGGCATCTGGAATATAACCGCCACCATGTCATATACGGAACATACCATCGCAGATCAGGGGCATGTAGAATACACCAAAGCACAGTCCCTTGAAACCGCCGGCGTTGTCGCAGGAACATATAACTTTAACACCCGGAAACTGGTGGATTTCATCGGCCTCGACACCGGCCGCATGCTCTCGGATGAAAACCTGCTCCTCGATATCGCAGACTATGGGTACTATGATACAAGCAACCTTTACCTCTGTCCGTTTGCTTCCGCAGCAACACCGTCCTCACCAGGATACTGTAACATTATCGAGGCAGGCAGCTCTGTTGATACGATTATTGCCTCCCTTTCCACCTCGGCAGACGAGCGGCACGTCATGGAAACCGGTGACCCGGCAGTCGCAGTCGACTACCGCATCAGGATGACGGGTTTTGGGGACATCCCCGCAACAGGCTCCGCGACAGCATATCTCAACGCCCACCTCCAGGAAGCCCGGGTCTATGAAGGAGACAAGGCGGAAGACCTGGTGTATTCCGAAACTTCCATTGCAACAGGTGAGATCAGCCTGTTCGATAAGGTGATTTCGTACCAGTCCGGGCTCCGGCGGTACTAAATTCCCCGGGAAAAAGAATGAGGGAGGACCGGGTCCTCAACATTTTCTCCAAAACTTTTTCAAAGCAGTCTTCTTTCTTTTCTGTTCTTCTGTCCCGTTCATGCACCACCTGCCCACGCCACCGAAAGAGCGAGCACGGCCGTTACAAAATTTGCCAGAAACCAGCCAATCCGTGCAGTGCCGCTTGAAAATGCCGTTTGCTGTCCGGCGTTCTCCTGGTTTGCCGTCCAGAACCAGAAGCAAAGGCTGTGATACAACAGGACAACCCCGGGGACCCATGCCAGCCTGTAGCCCCACGATATGCCCAGAAGAAGTGCAGCACCGGCAATTCCGTAAATCCAGCCGATGAGGACATCGGTAACGGCGATCGCGTTCTCGTAGACCTCGTACTCCGGCAGGTTACCCTTTTCCCAGATACCTATCTGGATAGCAAGGTCCCGGTTCACCACAGATATGATCTGTCCGATCCAGTGAAAACCGAATCCCACGATGAGAATTAATATCCCGGTGATGATGCCTGCATAGTATAAGAGCGGGTCCATACTCCCTCCGTATCGTGTGATCCGTATGGTTGGCTCACGGATACATTAAACGGATAGCCGGGCTTCGGTTGATCAGTCAAAAAAAGATAAAACATGCTAACCGGAGAGCCGGTTGTATTTTCCTGTGTTTCCTTACTTTCTTCGCTTGTTCTTCTGGTTTGCCGCGATCTTCTCTTTTGCGGTCAGGGTGGCAGGTTTTGCCTGGGCGACTTTCCCATCAGGTCCGGCTGCTGCTGTTCCGGCCGGGCTCTCTTCTTTCCGGCCTTTGCCTTTCGAAGTTCCCTTATCTTTCATATGATACTTTTCACACGGTCAGATAATAAATCCTCGTATACTCTGGCGGTTTCCTGAATTTTGTAGGGAATTCCGGTGGTTTATATACAGGCTCCCGGACACGGATCTCATCACCGCCGGCAGCTTTTCAGAACAATCCTGCGCATCACCTGGGAACCCCGGTCTTTGATACCCGGCCTTGGTTACATTCTGCCGGGGGGAATCCTGTATACCCGGGCCATTCGCCGGGATTATTCCGGTGTGGAATGCCGTCGGAAACAACTGTTGTATGGACCTGCCGATATGGGAAAAGAAAGGTACAAATATCCTGAAATGCCCATCTCCGGTGTATGAAACTTCCGTTCCAGGTCTGGATTGTCGCCGCCATTATTCTCGCCACCGCCGCAAATCTTACACTTTTCGCAGGACAGACCGCAGGTGCAGGGATAGTAATCTCCACGCTCCTGCTCTGGTGCCTGGTAATCGGTATTGGTATCGGTGGGATTTATGCCTTCATGGGGCATTATTTCAGGGCTGATGAGGTCGCAGAACGGATCGGCTGGCCGGCCGGCAACCCGTTCCAGCGCGAGATCGCGTTCACCAACCTGGCCATCGGGGTGACCGGGCTCTGCTGCTTCTTTGTCAGGGACGGCTTCTGGCTGGCGACCATCATCGTGGCCGGTGTCTTCCTGTTCTGCGCCGGGCTCGGGCACATTCATGAGACAAAGGTCCGCGGGAATGTATCAGAGCTCAATACGGGTGCAATCCTAGCCTGGGACCTCCTGTTCCCGGTTGTGCTGGTCATTCTCTGGATTGGAACGGTACTTCTGTCCGGGTAAGGGGAGAACTCCCTCTCCTGATCTAAGTGATGCCAGTGGTAAGGGGAGTACCCGGCCCTGACAGCCCCAGGACCTGTATAATTATTCCATCGGTTTCCCGCACCCGTAACAGGTCTGTGAGTAGGGATCAGCACACTCTCCGCAGGACGGGCAGGAATTATCAGATAGTTGCTTCCGGAGCCATTCATCAGGTCCAAGGGCAGAAATCTCCCGTATATTCTCCCGCAGGTCAATCCGGTATTTCGAGAGGTACCTGTTTTCGAGGGATTTCCTGATCGGACAGGGGAATTCCGGGCATTCACCGCAGTGGACCAGCCCCCGTTCAAGGACGCACCTGCGTATCCTGCAGCTCCACTTTGACGTCCGTTTCTGGACTGGATTGTCAGAATGGCAGCCGTTACATCTGCCTGACCTGAAACAGGGAGCAAGAGCACAGTTCACACCGCACATGCCGACAGGGTCAGGGCAGGGTTGCAGGGCCATAACCAGTATTTTATCCCTCTCCCGGATGAATATGACGGTTTTAATGGCAGGTAATTGCCAGACTTTCGTCCTGAACCGGGATATGCAATAAAAATTGTATTGACCGCAACCGTTACCGGTTCATCTTTATTCTATCAAATTCTGAACCGGGACACATTCTGGAAATCATGCACATTTTCAGCTGATACCAGTCCTTCGTCAGGGATCCGTACCCCGAACCGGGAGGTATTATACAATTGTATTCCGGGTCAGTTGTTACCAGTCCTTCTTCATCGCCTCAGCCTTCAGGTCCTTTGGCATCAGCTCAATCGCGTACCGTAACGCGGTCCGGGGCATGACACGCCTGTTCCGTATCACGTAACCGAACACTTCAGCGGTATGCTTCCGGCTCGCTTCCTTCAGGAGCCACCCGTATCCTTTCTGCACCATGTCATCCGGGTCGGTCAGTACCAGGTCTGCGAGTTCAAACACCTCCGGAAGGAATTCCCCCCGTTTCGCCGGTACAATGAGCGAGACACAGGCTGCACGTCGCATCCACCGGTTCGGTGAGACCGCCCAGCGCTTCAGTTCCGCGATCTGGTCCGGGTACATCGTAAAGAAGTTGCCCATTGCATGGTTGCAGAACCCGTCGCAGGAAGCCCAGTTGGTGATCCATGTCTCGATCCACCGCTCGAATACCTGGAGATCCCCCGGTTCGAACCGGTCAGAAAGGGCGTGGGCCCAGGTCGAGACAATGAAGGACTCTTCCATGCACCCGGAACGGTAGAGTTTTTCGCATAACGAAAAGATCTCTTCCTTATCGCGGGATTTCACTCCCTTCCAGTAATTCTTTGCGATAGCTATCACCGTTGCGGTTTTAATGCCGTAGCATTTAATCTCCTCTTTGAAAAACCTCTTCGACGATTCACGGATAACAGGGTCAGCGTTTTCGCGTAGTTCTTTCCTGATGGCAGCGATGACCGGGTCCATGCGATCATTTGTGAGGAGAAACGGGATAAGGATTGTGTTATGCAGAAAACAAAGACCGGAAAAGAGCGGGTATCCTCAGCTCACATGATTTCAAAAGACCTGCAGGCCCCATTCACATGGATATCATTACTTGATAAAAAAAGGGGGAATCTCCCTGTCCGGTTTTTCATCAGAGTAATATAAATCATTCAAACAATACGAAACCTTCAGATAAACTCCTTGAGGACTGTCCCGGGTAATATCCCGGTAATCCCGGGGTATTCGTCACCCCCCGCCACATCTCCTTAATAATATCCACGGACAACATGAGAATAATGCAAAATGTATCCCCCTCGACGAACCCGGTAAACCCCCGGATTACCGTTCTGACCTTTGTCATCCTCACCTTTTTCCTGTCGTCCGTATTCTGGTTCCTGACCGCAACAACGCCGCTTGTGCATGAGAACGCGACACGGCTCCTTCTCTATACCATTGGCGTGATGTGGTGCCCTGCTCTGGCAGCAGTCATAACCCGGCTGTACTTCCAGCGAAACCTGAAAGGATTCGGGTTTTACCCCGGTGAGCCGAAGTGGCTTCTGCTGAGCATGTTCCTGCCGGTTGTCGTCGGCCTGGTGATGTTCGGCATCGCATGGGTCACCGGCATCGCCCCGTTCAGCGACGAAGGAGCGATGAGGATGTTTTCATTCACATTTGTCCCGACCTTCCTCTGGCTCCTTGTTTTTAACCTGTTTTCTGCCGCCGGCGAAGAGATCGGGTGGCGAGGGTTCCTGGTGCCGGAACTGAACCGTTTCATGGGATTTACTGAACTGGCCCTCCTTTCCGCTGCGATCTGGACCGCATGGCACTTCCCGCTCATTATCTTCGGCTCTTACCATGGGACTGCATCGATCTGGTATTCGCTCGCAGTGTTTATCCCGTCGGTGATGGGTGCAGGAGTTGTGCTTGCATGGCTCAGACTGGTATCGGGAAGCGTCTGGACTGCCATATTGTTCCATGGATTCTGGAACTACTTCATCCAGCAGCTGTATCCTCTCCTCACGACAACGACCGAAACGGGAAATATGATGGTCGGTGAATTCGGCTGGTTCGCACCCGTTGCATACGTTGTACTTGCCGTCGTCTTCTGGCACTTCCGTGACCGGCTGCCGAAAGTGCCCGCATAACGCCGGGAATGAACCATGACGCTACAGGGGGAATTCAAATAAGGGCAGAACCCCTGACGGTGCATTTTTTTTAATGAATGTATACAGGATCTGGGATGCACGTTTACGTTCCTTTTAGCGGGCGTATCTCTCTCCTGCACCCTTGACAGGAATAAGATATCCCCTCCCGTTCAGCATACCCGATGGGACAGGTATCTCCAGGAAAATCATCAGGGTTTATTCATTAAAATCGGGTAAAATTTTTTTCCCGTTGAATATTACCCCACCCCCCCTGTCTTCTGCCCGAAGTGCCGGCAATGACTGAGGCGCCAGGTGAAAGGACATTGTTGATGAACCCGTTACCGGTATGCCCCTGTTTTCCCTGTTTTTCATACCCGGGTAGTATACATGCCCCATCAAGCGACCTCTCATATGAAAAACTACTCTTATTTCTCATATTTTACATAAAAAAACAGGATCAGAGACGATAACAACCGATTTATCTGCCTGAAACGGTATCGTGACAAAAATGCAGGTTTTAGGTATAGCGCCTGACCGATCGACCGGTAACGACAAACGGGAGAGGCGTTTTCAGGGTATTTTCAGGTAGTGAGAGAAAAAGCCGGTAACAATCCATTATTATTAAAAATAGTCTCTATAAAGCCCGAAAAACCACAACGAACATTTCAGAAGGCAGCAATCACATCCTCCTTTCACAACTCCAGAAGAAAGTATCATATAAAAACCACTCATCAGATCCTATGACTAAGGGGGTGACCGGATGAAAAAGCAGATCCTTCGGGGATATCCTTTCTCGCACTACCTGATAGGTGCCATATTCCTTATCCTGATAATTGCGGTGGCGGGGCTGATCGGGATCAGCTACATGGCAACAGAGGATACTTTAAGGGAGAATGCAAGGACGCTGGAACTCCAGACCGAGAACAATCTTTGTGTTGTTTTTACCACCAAGGAAGAGGGAATCCGAATTTATGACGAAAGCCTGAACCACCAGATGGAAAAGTCGTTTCCCCTGTTTCTTGCAGAATATGAAGGGTCCGGGAGAGACCCCTCAAAAATGGACTTGGAAGCAGTCAAATCAGCGCTTGGCGGGGAGATGGAGCTCTATGTTATCGATGAGAACGCAACTATCATAGATTCAACGTATGCACCTGAAATCGGTCTTGATTTTCGTACATTTGCCCCGTATTTTGTAGATTACCTCGACGGGATCCGGAACAGTGAAGGAGTCCATCCTGACCGGATCGTGAGTGAGAAGAGCACTGGTGCCCTGAAAAAGTTTGCCTACCTGCCTACGCCGGATCACAGGTACATTCTCGAACTCGGGCTCACCCTCAAAGAACCCACCATAGAAAGTTACCGTTACCTCGACAAGGACCTCATACAGCAGGTGGAGCAGTCCAACCCGTACCTGGAGGACGTCCACGTCTATGAAACCACGCTCCGGGAGCGGATCAACGACACTTCGGTGGATATCACAGATCCTGTAAAAAAGGCACTGTTGGCAGGCGTCCTTGAAAACCGCACCTCCATTGAGATTCCGGGCACACCCAAAGGAACCACCACCAGGTACCTGTTCATCGACTTAAAAGATGAGCGGTACGGGTCTGATGTGAGCCGGATCATCGAGCTGAACTATACCGACCTCCCGATCCGCGAGGCCCTCGCTTCGAGTGTAACTTTTTATCTCTCGCTTGGGGCAATTGCACTCGTTCTCTGCGCCCTCCTTGCCGTTCTCACGATCCGGAACCTGACCAGACCCATCACTCGAATGGTTGAGGATGTGGACCTTATCGCAGCCGGGGATCTCGACCATCCGCTATCCCCCCCCCTGGGACGGGAACTTATCCGGCTGGAGGAAAGTGTCTCGGCCATGGTCTCAAGGCTGAAAATGGTGATTACAGATCTCCGGGAAAGCGAGGAGAATTACCGGACTCTCGTACAGAGTGCCAACAGTATCATCCTCCGGTTAGACCCGTCGGGAAATGTCACGTTCATCAACAAATATGCCCAGAAATTCTTCGGTTATTCCGCAGACGAGATCATGGGGAAGAACCTTGTCGGGACGATTGTA
>JBFYKV010000100.1:0-3860 GCA_041305745.1 Methanoregulaceae archaeon
CATTTTGCAGTTTGTCAGGAATGTCAGAATTGTTTCCTGTGCAGTATATTCGGTAAACATGGTGAGGGAATCGATAATTGCCACCTGTGCCTTGCTCGTCCTGATATGGTCGATGATACGCTGAAGTATCCCGTCCATTTCCTCTTTGGACCATTTAAATCCGACCATGTGGAGGTGGAACAATCTCATGTACCCCCATGCAAAGTAATCGGAGACATCGAGGCTCATGGACTCCATCTGGGAGAGAAAACTTTTTACCGTCAGTTCTGTCGTATAAAGGTCGACATTGAGGCCCTGCTGCATTGCACCCCACATGATCTGCTGGGTGAGAACACTCTTCCCGGTATCGTTCTCCCCTTCGATAAGGGTCAGGGAACCAAGCGGTAAGCCATCGGCAATTTTCTTGTCGATCTCTTTTTTTCCGGTTGAGAGGATCCTGTCATCCTCTCCTCCCAGAAGTCCTGCAAGACCCTCGTTTCCAGACGCCACCATATAATATAGTATGTCTCTCCCTTTTACGTCATAAACTGTTCCTAACCGGAAGTAAATAAAAGGTCAGCCTTTGTTGAAAAGCTTCATTTCGATAAAACATGTTCGATCCATTTCCCTGACAGGAGGGGTTCTCACCTTTCCCTGTCCCGCCTTCATGCGATACCCTGCGGGCGGGATTGTCCGGGGTTCTGTTATTTTTCAAAAGAACGAAGCGACGGTCCCTGTCGCATTATGAGGACGCACCTATACGGCCAGGGCATCAGGCCCCCGGAGTGTCGCGATAAGGAGTGCAGTGGAAACGCAATAGTGAGATTGCGGGAAGGTTTTTTACAATCACCAATAATTATACTGCGGTGAGAGCACTCGCCCCGTTTCCGGTTGTCACCTGGACGCCTATGAGAGTGCCGGATTCTTCGTATTCAACCGACATATTCAGCACCTCTCCCGGGTCCCACTGCTGTGGATGAATAGAATCAGGAACAATCTCAATTTTTTTCCAGTACCCGGTGCCCCCATCGGCATTATACCTGTATATTGCGGGTGAAGACCCCGAAAAAGTGAGGAATACATCGACCTGTTCAAAATTCCGGATTGGTTCGCTTCCGGTATTTTCAATGGTAATGTACCGGGGGTTACCTGGGGATACATCCGTGATATCCATGGATGTCCCGATCATTTTTACCTGGAGGGCGGTCATATCTTTCTGCGCATTGACGACCGTTTCACTTGTCATGACGGTTCCCCCGACGAGGATATATGCCGTGACCAGGATAAGGACTATCCCGAGTGCAGAAGCGACAAGTGATGCGGCTGCCATTTTCAGTTTCTCCGGTACTACATTAGCTTCGTGTAAATTCTTCTGATCTTTTCACACCGTTTGAGAGGATAATTGAAAAATATACAACGCTTCCAGAGGTGGATGGAAGTTTTGTGCTGGAAACCGTGATACTCATGGTCTCTCCCGGGTCCCAGAAATTATTTGAAGAGCCCTCGAGGGTATAATGTGACTGAAGAGATTGTCTTTCGAAATCCCCGACCGCCCCGATGAAAATATCTGATTCATCCAGTTCAAGGGTGCTGATCCGGTATGATCCAATATTTTTCAGCCAGATCTGTGCGGCTGTTCCGTTTGCGTAGGTATTTACAATTTTGATATCGGTACGCATCTGCGTATCGGCCTCATGGGAGACAGACCCGAATGTATCTGCCGTCCGGTAAATTGCCGGGAATATGGCGCTTATCAGTACCCCTGCGGCTACCACGGCACTGATTAAAAAGAGGGCGGTGACGATTGTCTCGCTCGACATTTACTTATATCCTTTCACGCGATCGGATATAGTCAGACTCGCTTTCGCGCTCAGCCTGCCGCATCGGGGAGGTGCCTTTCTTCTGGCCCCTCTCTTCACGCTTGTCCATGAGGACCTCGATCATATCACGGTCGAGGGTTGCATCGACAGGGTTTAAGATATGGTTCAGCTCGTATAACTCGGATACGAACTCGTCGGCCCGTATCTCGTGAAGTTCACCGATATCCTGCGGCATAAGGCGTGACATGTCTTTTACCAGCTTACAGGACTGCTCCGAGATATATCCCATTGCAAGGTAGGAATCAAGCATCAGGTCGACCCGGTCGTGTCCGAATTTCTTTACATTCTTTGATGTCCACTCAAACAGGCGGAAGACTTTCTGGAGGCGGACCTTGTCCTTTTCCTGCACCGGCTTTGTATCATTTTCACCCGTAATTGAAGAGATCTGGGTCTTTAATGCGGCGAGAATTTCCATGTCTCCCCGTGCCTGGGGACCTGTAGCGCCAGCCGGCATGTGTGACGGTGAATATTCCTGCTGTTGCTGGGGTCGCTGCTGGTCAGGATAAGGGACCGGTTCATGCTGGTACACTGTCTGCCTGACCTCTTCAGATCGTGCCTGCGCACTGTCTTTCATTGCTCCGGCTGCCTGGTCCTTTGCTGATGAGGTATCCCTGACCAGACCTGGCATTTTTAGATCTTCTTCGGAATCGGATCCCCGGGAGGCTGCGAGAACGATCGGGTTATCCATCTCGTTCATACGCTCCCTGATATCAATGAGCAGCCTCTTAATCGAGGTTTTAAGGAGTTCCACCTCGTCCTGGAGCTTGAGCAGTTTCACCTCGGGGTCGTCTGCCGATGCGGTTGAGATGATATGATCGACCTGCGACTGGTTGACTGCCATGGTAAACTAAATTCTCTGTTCAAAGTAATTATAGTTTATGCCGGGGTAATTTATCCGGGATGGAGACTGTCCAAAGAGGACTAAAATTGGTCGGACTGAAATCTACCTAAACCGAATCCCGCAATATTCATTGGGGTCATCAAAAGAAGAAAACGGGTATAATATGCGCATTGCGGGCGGTAACAGGAAAAAAACGAAACCGTCGGAGTCAAATGAGAACAGTTACGAGAGCATCCACTAGGGGATCTTCAGGGGAGTCAGCAAGCTGTCCTGTTCAGATATATTAAGAGGGGTGTCGAGCCGGCCTGATACAATTCTAGAGATGACTAAGGAGCTGGATCTAATACATGACGAAGACCATGGAGTAGGTAGAGACGTTTACTGGTCGCTCTCACTCCGTGGATATAAAACTTTACGATAGACTTGAAATAGTTGTGTCCCCTCACAATCGCCCAGTTTAGCACAGGTTTCTCAGAATAACTGATCGATCATGATCTAGTTCATCAGAAACATTCCTACTTGTTCCGAACGCCTATTCTCTTACATGAATGTGAGTTTGACCGCGATTGGATCATGGATTGAGCCACCATACTACCACATCTTGTTCAATCGGGGTTTGGTCCGCGGTTAATTAACCTCCTACTGCACCAATTCAGTATTCCATGGTTCAATATATGGTTGTGCCTGCAGGTCATATTAGATATCAGCGTGGATCTGGAGCGAGTCATATCCCCATCCACGAACACTGCGGTGAGATTCGGTTTCATTTCCTTCACAGCACTGACGTATAAAGGTGCATACACCACGTCATCTTCGTTCTCATCAAAGATGCAGCATACTTTGGGAAACTCATTTAATTGGAATATATGAGCAATATTCATAATTAAGAACCATACATTTATTACAACAAATGCCAATTCTATGTATGCCTTGGTCTGAACAGATACCGATACAGAGACGTATGACCGTAGATGAATTGGAATCGAGAATTAAAACTCTGGAAAAAGACTCTAAAATCCTGAAAAGACTGTATTTTGTAAAATATCGATATGGCGGAACGAGTGTTGAAGAATCTGCACAAAGGGTGGGGATTACAAGGAATGAAGGATACATCTGGCAACGAAGGTGGAATGAGAATGGATATGAGGGGATTATTCCTC
>JBFYKV010000101.1:0-33674 GCA_041305745.1 Methanoregulaceae archaeon
TTTCCCTTCGGCATGAACCGGGTCACCCGGCCGCGATAAAAACGCCGTGAGGCGGGCATGCGCATCCTGCAATTCCGCGGCACCGGGGCTGCATGCAGAGACAACCGCAGATTCCGCTTCTTCAAAGAACAGTCGGCGAAGGTCATTTAAGGCCCTGACCGGTAAAAACAGCCCGCCGTCATATGAAATGTCAATAGAACGGACGCCAAACACGGTACCGCCCGATTTTTCAAGTTGCTGCGCTATCTGTTCCGGCCCGAGCGGTGCCGTCTCCGCAGTCACCGCAAGGACGGATCCCATCACTGATACGACCATATCACTCCCGTCAGGGCCGGCAAATGTACCGGACAGGACAGGATATGCACCAGGCTGCATGGTCAGTTTCAGGTCCACCGGCACCTGGTGACGGCCTGACTTAATCCCTGCTGCGCGTATCAACTCTACTTTTTTCCGGAATTTCGGGCTTCCTGTAAGCCACAACTGCATTCCGGACCGGCAGGGGATGTTTTGCCGGATGAAGAGGGTATCTCCCTTCTGTTTCACCGGATACCGGATGATAAATCCTTCCTCCCGGTCACTCCCGGGAAGGGTAAGGACCATTCCTTCTCCGGGCGTCGGCACCACCGTTCCTTCCTGTTTTATTTCCATCTCTGTCTGTCCGGCAGTCGTCCGGCACGAAATGACAGTCCCGATAAACACCCCCCTCGGGTCAGGTCGTTCACGCCCCATGCATTCATCCGAAAAGAGGTATCCCAAAGTAAAACCCCTGTTGAATGCAAGGGAAAGGTCCCTCATGTCTTCATCCGGGGGGATCCATTCCTTCACATTCACTGAATCGAGTGCCCGGCGGTAGGCATCCACCGCAACTGCCACATACCCGGGCGACCGCATCCGGCCTTCGATCTTCAACGATTCGATACCAGACTTTGCAAGCCTGTCAATGTATGGAAACGTGCAGAGATCGCGCGTGGAGAGAAGATACCGGTTGTCAGGAGTGAGGGTAACCGGTGATGCAGGTCTCCCGTCGTTGTCGGCAGGTCCACATACAAGCTGGTACGGTTTCCTGCAGGGTTGCGCACACATCCCCCTGTTGCCGCTTCTCCCCCCGATAACCGATGAGAGAAGACACTGGCCCGAAACACTGTAGCAGAGTGCGCCATGAATAAATACCTCCACCCCGGGCATTTTTTTTCCTGCGCATTCTTTTAATATGGCGCTCACCTGTTCAAGCGGCATCTCCCGTGCCAGTACGACACGTGAAAAACCCCGTTCCTGTGCCCAGGCCATTCCTTCAATCGAAAAAATGGTCATCTGGGTCGATGCATGAAGAGGAAGGGCGGGGACGATCGTGCGTGCAATCACTGCCACACCGGGGTCCTGCACGAGTATGGCATCCGCTCCTGATTCGAAAAGGAAATACAGGTAACGGGCGATCCCGGGGAGTTCGTATTCGGTAAGAAGCGTATTGACCGTTACGCATACGCGTACGCCGTGCAGGTGGGCAAAGGCAATGGCGCGTGCAAGGTCTTCATCTGAAAAATTACCGGCATATTTTCGTGCACCATACCTCTTTCCGCTCAGGTATACCGCATCGGCCCCGGCATAGACCGCAGCTTCCAGCGACGCCCATGAGCCGGCAGGTGCAAGCAGTTCAGGAAGATCAGTCATACGTGTCGCTTCAGCTCTCCGGCATCATGGTTGTCCGGCCCTGAACAAATATTCTCGTAAGGTATTAGAGAAGTGAGTCCTGGAGATATCGGTTAAAATGCTCACTTTTATCACGATTCCCGTTTACATCAGCTTGAACATGCAGATTGTCGTATCGGTACCTGATCCTGAACTCATTCCTGCAGTAACGGCCTTCTCTCCGGATATCATAGAGATCCGGCTTGACTGCATGCAGGGCTCTTCTCCCCGGGAGATAATCCGGTTTCTCGAAGGGAACAGGTACCCGGTCATCCTGACGGTGCGGAGCGAACGCGAAGGCGGGCACTTTGACGGTACGGCCGCGGAATGGTACGATCTGCTGGAGCCCATGCTCGGTTATGCGGATCTCGTCGATATTGAGCAGACATTCTGCCAGTACTCTTCACGAATCCGCGGCCTGAATAAGAAAATCATTGCATCATACCATGTGAATTCAATGCCCGGTCAACATGACCTGGAAAAAACTGAAAGGACACTGAGATCCTATGGCGATATCCCGAAAATCGTGGTAAAACCCGGCAATGAACGGGATATACTTGATCTCTGTTCATTCACGCTTGCTGCTGAAAAACCGGTTATCACGAGTACCATGGGGGAACAATACAGGTATGCACGGGTCCTTTTCCCGCTTTTTGGATCGGTGTTCGCATTCTGCCATGCAGGAATACCAACTGCTCCCGGACAGCACCATATACGGGAAATGCGCGAGATATTCAGGCTTTTACTGAAAGAGTCCTCATAAAATGCCTTTTCTTTGAGTTCTACGGGGTATAAAAAACCCGGATTTTTGAGGGGGACCAAAAAAAAATAGTCACTCAAATCGCCGCCATTAATCAAATACCCAATACGACATCACGCATCTTAGTAAAACGGCCTGGCATCAGCCCGGGGAGGATCGTGAAAGCCGAATAGTGAGACCGCGAAAAGGGTTTCAAAAGGCCCTAATTTTCACCATTCTGAAATCTTCATACCAATAAATAATCAGAAATTCGCGTTGTTGGCATCATTCCCGTTCTCTCAATATTCCACTTATCGCCGCACTCCCAATTCGGACAATCCCAGGGCTGATGCCACGCCGTATGAGTGCCCCCCATAATGCGATACGCACCGTGCTCCATGATTTTTAAAAATATAATTCCCGGGAAACCCTGCCCCGGGTCAATCCGAAAGCGGGGTGGGGCAGGGAGGGGTGCAATCCCTCCTGTCATAATAATGAATTCAAAAAATTTGAGAGATATGAGGATGTCAACAAAGCCCAGGAACACAAATAAAAGGGGAGATTTTCTTCGGGCCAGATCAGCCCCGTTTTCGCCCTTATGTGTATGAAAATGACGGGACCGCACGGACGGTATAATCCTCTGTACACTCGCCGTCAAGGTCCATCCTGACACTGCGTGACTCGCCTGGATTAAGAGTCCCGATAAAGATCTTTTTTGCATCCCTGACCGATCCGTTCCCGGCATTCACAAGCTCGACATAGAGTTCCACATTCCTGGCCCCGGTGTCACCCGTATTCGAGACCTGGAATGTCGCTTCCCATGTGCATCCCCTGCTGAAGGTCCACTGTGAGTCCTGTCCGGTAAGCGCGACCTTAATCGTTCCGTTGCCCCCGTCCCCGCCGAAGGTATCCGGGCCTGCAGGGGTAAGGACCGACACGCAGCCGGATAACGCCACGAACATTAAAAAAATAATCAGGATAACCGGGATCAACGGGTTATACACCTTTTGCATACGAAGATTCATGGTACCTGATTCTCCCTGAAAGATGTATATTTCTCCTGTTCAAGCAGCGCATCGATAAGGACGAGGGCAAGCATCGCCTCTGCGACAGGGACGATCCTCGGCACGATGCAGACATCGTGTCTCCCCTTCACAGAGATTTTGCGTTCATTCCCGGTTATATCAATACTGTTCTGCACGGACTCTATCGAGGGGGTTGGTTTCACTGCAATCCTGACCACGATCTCGTTCCCGTTACTGATACCGCCAAGGATCCCCCCCGCGTGGTTGGTGATAAACCCTGATGCATCCATCTGGTCATTGTGTTCGCTCCCCTTCATCCGTGATGCCAGGAACCCGTCGCCGATCTCAACACCCCTGACTGCCCCGATACCCATCATGGCCGACGCGATGGATGCATCCAGCTTGCCAAAAACCGGGTCCCCTAATCCTGCCGGGCATCCGCGGGCATAAATCCCGACTATTCCCCCGACCGAATCCTTCTCTTCCTTTGCCCTGCTGATTTCACGCTCGATCCCGTCAGGTCCGGATATCCCGTGGACTTCAAGGATCCTGCCGGTGATGGTAATCCCATATCGTTCGAGGCACCTGGCTGCCACCGCACCTGCCGCCACACGGGCTGCGGTCTCCCTGCCTGAACTCCGGCCTCCTCCCCGCCAGTCACGGATACCGTATTTTTTCTGCCAGGTATAATCTGCATGACCGGGGCGGAAAATATCCCTGATTTCAGAATAATCCCCGGACCTGCTGTCATTGTTACGGATCAGGAGTGCAATCGGGGTACCGGTGGTCGTATCCTCAAAGGTACCGGAGAGGATCTCTACCCGGTCAGACTCCATCCGCTGCGATGCGAGGGGCTCCCTGCCCGGCTTCCTCCGGTCCAGAAAAGGCTGGATATCGGCCTCTGTCAGGGGAATGCCAGCAGGGCACCCGTCAATGACCACCCCGGTTGCAGGACCGTGGCTCTCACCAAATGTCGTGCACCGGAAATTCCTTCCAAACGTGTTCATTTCAACAACCCCCATACCTTCTCACGCGGGACCGTGATACCGGTAAAATACCAGAACTGCAACACGGCCTGCCTGACAAACATTTCCATCCCGGGAATTATAGTACAGCCCTTCTGGCGTGCATACCTCAAAAGAAGGGTCTCTGGCGGAGTATATACGAGGTCAAAAACAGTCATCCCGGGTTTTAATAATTCTCTTTCCAGCGGGCTCCCGCTCCCGGGGGACATACCGACAGGAGTGGCATTGATGACCACATCAGGATTGACGGTTTCAAACGAGTTTAAAGGCCCGTAACCACAGTCAAAACGCACGGCAAGGCGCTCTGCGTGATCTACCGTACGGTTCAGTACCGTGACATCCATGTTGAGATCCTTCAGTGCATAGACCGCGGCTGCCGCAGCACCACCTGCACCGATAACTACGGCCCGTGATCCGGCCAGATCCGCGAGAGGGTCACGTATACCGATCCAGTCGGTATTGTACCCGTAAATATCTCCTGAACAGAATACCATCGTATTTATCGCACCTATCGCTTCTGCATGTTCATCGCAGGAATCAACATGGGTGAGTGCCACTGCCTTATGCGGAATGGTGACCGAAAGCCCGCGGAGATCAAGGTCGTGTGCTGTCCGGACGACCCGGGAAAAATCAGGGTCCTGGAACCGTGTATAATACGCGTTGATATGATAGGTGGCATAGAGCGAATTGAAGAGTCCCGGGCTTTTGCTGTGGGTGCACGGGTATCCCGCGATACCGTATATCCTGGTGAGGGGGTCCGCCCCCTCTGAAAGGAGGTGCTCTTCCAGTTCTGCCACTTCAAAAGGCTCGATTCCTGACTGGCGTACATGTGCAGCCGCACGCTCCCGCTCAGGCCGGATAGAGCGTCCTTCCTTTAGGATCCTCTTAATCTCAAGACACGTCCCGTTGATGCTCCCCGACGAGGTATCGATGCAGAAATCAGCCGCGGCGTGATAATAAACCCTTCGTTCCTCCAGGACCTGCGATATTTCCTCCCGCAGCGGAAGATGTGTCAGCTGCGGTCTTTTTGTATTCATGATCCTCTTCTCGATCGTATCCTCATCCGCCTCAAGGAGGATCATCACACTGTCTCTCCTTAGTACCTCGACATTTGACGGGTCCAGGACGGCACCCCCGCCCGAACTGACAATGCATCCGTCCCCGGGGAGTGAGCGGATCACCTTCCGTTCGACAGACCTGAAATAGTCCTCTCCGTCAGACTCGAAAATCTCGTATATCGGCTTATTGCACCTCTCCTCGATAAGGTGGTCGGTATCATAGACCGGCAGCCCGATGAGGCGTGAAAGGAGCTTCCCGACTTCGGTCTTTCCTGTTCCCCGGAAACCGATAAGGACCACCCTCATACCAGGCCCTCCTTCCCGAGAGAATCCCAGAATTCCGGGAAAGACTTGGCGACACACCCTGCATCAAGGATCCTGACATTTCCTGAAGCGGTTCCAAGGACTGCAAAGCTCATTGCAGTACGGTGATCGTCATGGGGGTCGATGCATCCTCCATGGAGAGGCGCAGGACGGATTGTTATTTCGTCATCAGAAACCAGGATATCTCCCCCAAGTGACCTGAGCCCCTCAGCGGTTATCCGTATCCTGTCACTCTCCTTGAACCTGAGATGAGATATGCCCTGTATCGTGGTAGGGGTCCTCGCAACAGCTGCGACCATGCATAGTGTCTGTACCGTATCAGGTGAAGATGACATGTTTATCATAACACCTTCAAGATCCCCGGTGCGTTCAACGGTAACCGATGAGTGTCCCCTGTCGACAGTACACCCCATCTCCTTTAAAGCCGCAAGAAATGCCATATCTCCCTGAACTGAATTGGGATTGAGGTTTCTGACCGTCACCCGGCCACCGGCAATCGCGGCGATGGCAAAGAAGTACGATGCCGATGAATAATCTCCTTCAACGGCATAATCCCTTGCGCGGTATCCCCCGCCGGGCCTGACACAAAACCGGGTGTACCCTTCCCTTTCGATGGTCCCGCCGAAGGATTCCATCACATCACAGGTGATATCAAGGTAGGAACGGGAGGCGGGTTCACGTTTGAGAATAAGGGTGATATCATCTTTTATGCACGGGGCAGCCATGAGAACCGACGAAATAAACTGGCTGCTGACGGTCCCGTCGATCATGGTCGTCCCTCCCTTCAGCGCTCCTCTGGTCTTTACCGGCGGGAAGCCGGTCTTTTCCAGGTACTCTATCCTCCCGCCAAGGCTGTTTAATGCATCCACAAGGGGCCCGATCGGGCGTTCCTTCATACGGGGTGACCCGGTCAGAATAACCGGGTTATGGCAGAGGAGTGCAACTGACAGGAGAAGTCGCATGCTTGTACCTGAATTCTGTGTATCGATGACCTGCCCCCGGAGGCACCGCGGGCTGGATGCGCAGCCGGTAAATCGCAAACAGTCTCCTTTCTGTTCAGTATGTACACCCATGTGGCCGAGTGCCCTGATAGTGACATCCGTATCCCCGGAAATGAGATGATTCCGGATACAGGACTCTCCTTCTGCCAGTGAAGCGGCAATAAAGGCGCGATGGGTGTAGCTCTTTGACGGAGGTGCATCAAATACCAGGTCCGCCCCCGTTCCTTTCCGCGGTATCATTTCCATGAGGGTACCTCGATTTTCCGGTAACATCCAAGGTTTTTCACGCTCGTTATGGTTTCCAGTTCTTCCATCGCCTCCCTGCAGGAAGATGTCCTCTCAAAATCGATAAAGAAGACATAACTCCCGATTCCGCGGCGGGACGGGCGTGATTCAATCCGTGTAAGATTTATCTTCTTTTTTGCAAAAATGCCGAGTATTTCATAGAGAAGACCGGGGCGGTCCCGCTCCGGGTCAATGATGATGCTGCACTTTTCTGCATCGCCGCTCGTGCCCCGGTCTGTCGAAATCACTACAAATCTCGTGGTATTATCGGGATTGTCCTCGACAAGCGCTTTTATGACAGGAAGCCCCTGGGAATCAGCCAGATATTTGGAGACAATCGCCCCGGAACCGGGATTTTTAAGCATTTCCCGTGCACTTGCCGCGTTGCTGCTGGTATGTATTACCTCTGCGCCCAGCGCTTCAATCACCCTGCTGCATTGTTCATGGGTCTGGGGATGAGCGTAAAGCACCTTTATCCCTTTTTCCGGGCCGGTAGAGACAAGATAATGGTGAACCGGCATGAAGAGCTCTCCGGTGATAAAGACGTTATGCCTGACCAGTCCGTCAAGTGACGGCCCTACTCCGCCTGCTTCACTGTTTTCGAGGGGGATAAGGCCTGAAATGGCATTCTTTTCCACCTCGGAAAAAATCTCCCCGATTGTCGGGACCAGTACAATCCCGTCTCCAAAGACCTCCCGGGCGAGTTGATGGGAGAATGTGCCGTTCGGACCGAGTGTAACGACGTTCATCGTCCCACCAGTGATCTGATCAGGAAATCAGTCTCTTCGGATGCCTTATCGCAATAGCCGCTAAAATTCTCCGCATTTTCCCGGAATATCCCTAAGAAGAGCTCTTCGTCCTCCCCGTTAATGATGTCCCTTAAGTCGCTGACCGAATGTTCACATGCGGCGAGCACCGCCGGCACAAAGGGGTTTAACATGAGCATATCCCCGTAGAGGACCGGGTCCTGTGAGAGGAGCCGCCCGACGATACCCATCTCGATCTGGTATACCGGGCTCATATACGGGCCGGTAACCTGCGGGTTCATTCCGGTACGTCGCATCGTTTCTGCAATACAGAGCGTCATGAAATGCGTAAGTCCCTGTACAACCGCCATAATCCGATCATGCTCCTCAGGGGTGCTCATCGTAATGTTTGCACCTTCATTTCTGAACATGCTTGTCAGCATTGCAAGAGTGGCTGCGGAGCACCTTGAAGGGCAGACGATAATGGTCTGCCCCTGTAATGACGGTACAGAGGGCCCGAACATCGGGTGCAGGCCGATCACTTCGGATCGTGACTGTAACATCGCCTCCACCGGCGCTGTCTTGAGTGAGGTCAGGTCACAGAGCAGCTGCGAATCTGACAGGTACGGACTGATCCGCTCAATCATCCGGATCGTTTCCCTGATGGGTACAGATATCATTACGATATCGGATGTTTTTGCGATGTCCTCGGGAGTGATATGCGTTTTCCTTCCCGAACAGAGGACATCATACCCGGCCCGTTCAAATATACCGGCAAACAGGGTGCCCATCTTTCCGGTCCCTCCGATAATGCCTGCCTCCATGCTCTCACTTCTCGAGGATATGCTCTTTTATCGCGATCCCGAAATGACGACCGCTCTCCATGGTACACCCGATGACCCGGTCCCCGGGTGAGAGGTCAACGACAGAAATTGCTGAACCGTCTTCGCTGACGAGCCGGATTGTCTCGGCGTTTTGCAGGACAAGGCTCACATGTGCATCACCAGACTCTGCTTCGACGAGGAGCAGGGGCCTTTTCTCTATTTTTACCCTTCCCACCGTAACTTCGTGCAGGGAACCCGACTCATCTGAAATACAGACCCGGTCTCCGATCTTTAAATCAGAGAGATATGCCGTTTTCCCATCCGGCACCATGGCATATGCGTGCACTGCACCGGCATTGACACGGAACGGCCTCGGGGAAACGTACGGGTTTTCAAGAGTCTCTGCATGGACGAGGAGGAATGCAGACGAGGTATTGCCAACAAACATCCCCTGCCCGTCTGATAGCATTGAACAGGTGTCAACGCATACCCGGTCTCCCATTCCGACAGGACGGACTGCGGTTACCGTGAATGTTTCAGTCCGGGTATGTTCACTGCCTGCTTTCACTTTTTCCCCCACCTTCTTGATGACAGACACATTATCGGTGCGGAGCAGGATTCCACGGGTCCCCATTTCAAGCACGGTCAGCGCAATATCGGCTTCCTTTTCATCTTTTACTGCGGCAATAATCCGGTCCGACTGCGCGACGAGGTTTTCAAGCGGAATCACCGTCCAGTCTCCACCGGTTACAATGACGTACCCGTCCTTTGACAGGTTCAGGACCTCTGTTTCGCTCTCTTTTCCTGAAATTTTTACCTCGAACACATTTTTCCCGGGCACCAGGTCACCGTCAGGTGAAACCACCCTGACACGGCCAAGTTCATGTACAGGGCCGGCATGGTCCGCAACAATGACATCTGCACCGCTCTCGATTGCAGCAGTTGCCAGTTCCTTTTTCCACGGCCTGATATCAACCCAGAACTCCTTCATTTTCTCTCCTTCAATGCCATTACGGGCTCCATACCCCCATGAACCACGCGACAGAGCGCCTCTACAAAAGCCCTCGGGTCGTCTCTCTGGAACGCATTCCTCCCGACACAGACCCCTGCGCCTCCGGCTCTGCAGGAATCCTGGATAGCAGAAAGTGTCTCAAGATCACCGCTTTTTTCCCCGCCTGCGATCATGACAGGGACCGAACATGCCCTGGTTATCCTGCCAAATGACTCAGGATCACCGGTGTAATTGGTCTTGATAAGGTCTGCCCCGAGTTCCTCGGCGACCCTGACGCAGTGACCGACACTCTGGGGGGAGTACGAATCGATACCCTTTCCTCTCGGGTATATCATCACTAACAGGGGTATTCCCCACCTGTTACAGTCTTTGACTATTTTAGCCGCGGATTCAAGCATTTTCGATTCATTCGGCGAACCGAGATTGATATGGATGGAGACGGCATCTGCACCGAGCGCGATGGCTTCCTCAACCGTGCAGACCAGGACTTTGTCATTCGGGTCAGGATTCATGGAAGTGCTTGCCGAAAGGTGAATAATAAGCCCGATATCCTTTCCATGCCTCCTGTGGCCTCTCTTCACCAGCCCTTTATGAAGGACGATAGCGTTTGCACCGCCTTCGCTGACTTCAGAGATGATCCTTGTCATGTCGAGAAGTCCGTCGATCTGCCCGAGGGTAAACCCGTGATCCATCGGGACGATGACTGATTTTCCTGTATTCCGGTTCATTATCCGTTCAATTCTAATCTCTTTTCCAATCATTTTCATACCGCCTCAAGAAATTCAAGTGCTTCTGTTGCTGATCTGCCCTGGTGCACAATAAGGGCTGCTGCTTTTAAGAACCTGTCAGGGACCGGGTGCTGGAACGCATTTCTCCCGATAGAGATCCCTGCCGCCCCGCCGTCCATGGCACCTTCAATAAGTTCAAGCGTGGCGAGATCGCTCGTCTTTGACCCGCCTGCAACGACAACCGGTACCGGGCATCCCCGGGTGACCTCCCGGAAGCTGTCCGGGTCTCCGGTGTATACGGTTTTTACAATATCCGCTCCGAGTTCGGCCGCAACGCGGGCAGAAAGGCTGACATGGTCAACCTGGTGTTCATTTTCAATATTCCTTCCCCTCGGGTACATCATCGCCAGGAGCGGCATTCCCCATTCCATGCATTCGATGGCAGTCCTTCCGAGGTCAGAGAGCATACGCGCCTCAGAATCCGCACCGATATTCACATGCATCGAGACCGCATCAGCTCCCATACGGAGGGCGTTTGTCACCGTGTTGACAAGGACCTTGTCATTCGGATCAGGTCCAATCGATGTGCTCGCCGAGAGGTGCAGGATCAGTCCTACGTCGCGGCCACCACGCCGGTGCCCGTGCAGGGCGAGACCGACATGCCCGAGCACGGCATTTGCACCACCTTCAGCCATAATGTTCACCGCACGGTCCAGATCGATGAGACCTTCGATCGGGCCGTTTGAAACCCCGTGGTCCATCGGAACGATAATTGTTTTTCCAGTGTTTCGATCCATAATCCTTTCAAGACGAATTTCTTTTCCTCTCATCATATCCTCCCCCCTGTTCCCAAAAACCAGAACGGAATTCAGAACAGGCGGTAAAAAAGATACCCAAACCGGGTAAAATAGTCAGAATAGCGATATACAGCCGATGCTACCGGGGTCTGACATTCTTCAGGAACGGTTGCGGAGATCGGCTTACTGCATGGTGGAGAGACTGGGCTAGGTGCGATAAAAACGTTCACCGGCGAAAAAACACTCACCTTGCATACTTCAGTTTTTGATCAGCATCTATTTAAAACAACCTGTGATACGGCCCTTTTACAGGAACCCGGGAACACGGAAAAAATGTCATTTCTCATGATATATCAGGAGAACATAAAAACGGAGAGATTATTAAAATTAACCATGTTTCTGGACTTTTTTAATGGATATCACATCCCCGAGCGTCGGCACTACCTTTCCCTGTTTTTTTGCGGATTCGGTCTCGGCCGGTACATCAATAAGCCGGATACCAAGGGTCCTCTCAAGCTTTATCCTTAAGTCCTCCTCGGGAATCAGGTCCTTCTTCTCAACCTTCTTGATGAGGAGTTCCCGCTCCTTTATCTCCATGGCAAGGTCTTTTTGTGACCATCCCTTCTCCATGCGGGCTTTTTTAATGCGCTCCCCGTAATCATCCACGATTTCGCCTTCCATCATGTCAAGGACATCACGACTCTTACGGACAGGCACTTTCATTGGTACCGTTGCAGAGGCTGGTCTTCTGCTGACTGTCTTTTTTGGGTGCTGGACCTCGGTACCGTATTTTGCGCATTGCGCGCACACTTCAAGTTCGGCGCCTTCGATTCGCACGGTCTTTGACGGGCCATTTATCCTGGCTCCACATAATTCACACTGCATAAGCCTCGCAAACATCTTTATAATCATTTTTCCCTATATACTTATTCGAGGAACGAGACGAGATGGGAGAAAGCGCCCGGCAACCACAGGAACCGCAGAACCAGGAAGAATTATACCGGTACCTGCTTGACCGCGTTACCAGCATGGAGACCCGCAACCTGGAACTCCGTGAGCAGCTGCGCCAGATCGAGTCTGATAAACGGTATATCGAGACCCAGAAGATCCGGTATGAACGTGAGGTCAGGAAACTCAAAAGCGAGATCGAGCAGCTCAGGAGTCCCCCTCTCGTTATTGGAACGATTACCGATATCATCGACAGTAACAGGGTCGTTATCAGGAGCAGTGCAGGACCCCGGTTCCTGGTACGGAGTTCGCTTTGTATCGACCCGGAAAAATTGAAACCAGGTGTGAGAGTCACGTTAAACCAGCAGTCACTTGCCGTGGTCGATGTCCTTCCCGAATCATTTGATTCGCAGGTATACGGGATGGAAGTGATCGAGACCCCTGCTGAAAGTTATGCAGATATCGGGGGCCTCGAAGCGCAGATAACCGAGATCAGGGAAGCGGTGGAACTCCCGTTGAAAAAACCTGAATTGTTCGAAAAAATCGGGATAGAACCCCCAAAAGGGGTGCTGCTGCACGGGCCGCCCGGGACGGGAAAAACCCTTCTTGCACGTGCTGTTGCACATGAGACAAATGCCTATTTCCTCAGGGTAGTCGGGTCAGAACTCGTTCAGAAATATATCGGGGAGGGTGCACGACTGGTGAGGGAACTCTTCGAACTCGCAAAGAAAAATTCCCCCACCATCATCTTCATCGATGAGATCGACGCGGTAGGTGCATCCCGGACAGAGGCGACGACATCAGGGGATCGTGAAGTACAGCGGACACTCATGCAGCTCCTTGCAGGGATGGACGGATTCGAGAGGCGTGGCGACGTGAAGATAATCGGTGCAACAAACCGGATTGACATCCTCGATCCGGCACTGCTCCGGCCCGGAAGATTTGATCGGATCATTGAAATTCCGCTTCCTGACCAGGACGGCCGGCTCGGAATTCTCAAGGTCCATTGCAAGGGTATGAACCTTGATGAAGAAGTGAACCTCACCGAGGTTGCCGGTCTTACCGAAGGTAAAAACGGTGCAGACCTGAGGGCAGTCTGCATGGAGGCTGGCATGTTTGCAATAAGAAAAGATCATGACACAATTACGAGGAGCGATTTCCTCAACGCAATTGAGAAAATAAGTCTTGATTTTGACAGGCAAAAATACCCGGGCAGCTTCGGGGCAATGTTTGCCTGAAAGATTTATCGCCATAAAAAATTCAGTCCTCTTTTTTGCAATAGATCTTTTAAACGGCCCGTGAACATTATGGGTTTATGTCCGTTTCAACAAATCGTGCAATGAGCCTCAGGCACGTATATACGCATGAAAAAGAGAGCCGGCAGATGGCAACCCGGCTTTTTCATACCAGCCGGAAAACCATTTCCCATAGAGAACCCAATGTATCGTAACCGTTTCGATAAAATCATTTAAATAGGTGGATGATAGTTTATTTTGTATCCCGGTGAACGGGGGGAATGAAAATGACAGTTGTTTCAGAATTCATGGATTTCTTATACGAATACAAGGTTATCGGTCTTGCAGTCGCAGTGATAATTGGCCTCGCAGCAAATCAGCTGGTCAAGTCACTCGTGGATAACGTAATTATGCCGATTATCACACCTTTTATTCCGGGAGGTGCATGGCAGGAAGCCACACTTGCCCTTGGACCCATTGTCATCAGCTGGGGAAAATTCCTCTCTGACCTGATTTACTTTATCATCGTCGCATTTGTAATATTTATCATTGCAAAAAAAGTCCTTCACGAGGAGAAAGTAGAGAAAAAATAACTTTATTCCATTTTTTTTCCGGTCACATCCGTCACCTCAGCCGATGTGCACCATACCTCAAGGAACACTTCATTGCCTGAATCAGGAATGGTGCATCTCTCTCCTTGTGAAAGGCACTCCGTATCAACGACAACATTATCACGGATTATATACCTGAACCGATATTTCCACGGTCGGGAAAGGATCTCACTTCTGTCATAATAGACCTCTTTCGCAAGCGGGTGAGAACAATAGATCCCTTCAGATACTTCAAATATAACCCCCCTCATGTACCGTTTCACGTACCAGCGAAGGTCCGACACGAGGGAGAGTGCACTCCCGAGCGATGCCATGGTAATAGTGATGCCGCCGGGAGCCTGCCGCGGATGGTAAAACCTGAGTGCTTCCCTGCTGGTCTCAGAGACGATGAGTACCTGGTAGAGGTCAATACCTTCCTTCTGGAGAAAAAGCACATTCACACGGGGTTCACCTGATACAAGTGATAATCTTTTAAAAATAAAAATGTAAGGGGAAACCGGTATAATTTCAGATATACATGCGGTTGTCCGTTAAGACTTCCGCCCTTACTTTCTTTACTGCTGCAAGGAAATCGTCCTGTGAAACACCTGATGCCTCTCTTCGGACTGCCATCATTCCGGCTTCGCGGCAGATTGCCTGAAGTTCCGCCCCTGTCGTATTTTCCGACATTTCAACAATTTTTTCCAGGTCAACGTCGTGCATGATCATACGCCTCGAATGGATTTTTAAGATCTCCAGTCGTGCCTCTTTGTCAGGGAGCGGTATCCCGATGACACGGTCAAACCGTCCAGGCCGGAGCAGTGCCGGATCGAGCATATCGACCCTGTTTGTTGCGGCCATGATCCTGACATCGCCGCGGTTGTCAAATCCGTCCATTTCGGCAAGGAGCTGCATGAGCGTCCGCTGCACTTCTGCGCTGCCTGATGTACCATCGTTGGTCCTTGTGCTGCCTACTGCATCGATCTCATCGATAAAGACAATTGTAGGTGATCTCTCCCGTGCGAGCATGAATAATTCCCTGACCAGCTGGGCACCTTCCCCGATGTATTTATGGACCAGCTCGCTCCCTGACATCCGTATAAACGTTGCCTTTGCCTCGTGTGCAACGGCTTTTGCAATCAGGGTCTTTCCGGTTCCGGGCGGCCCAAAGAGGAGGATTCCCTTCGGCGGTTCAACACCGACACGCTCAAAAATCTCGGGACGGGTGAGGGGATACTCGACTGCTTCCCTGACCTCTTCGATCTCCTTTTCAAGGCCCCCGATGTTTTCAAACGTTATATCAGGGGATTCTTCCAGTTCCATGACCCTGACCCTGGAATCGAAAATATTGCCCACAACCTTGACAATTGAGAGGGCATTGTTCACCGCTACCTTTGAGCCGGGTTTGATCTGACGATAGAGTTCTTCATTCACATGAGTCAGGTATTCCTGGTTATTCCCCTGCTGCCTGAGATAGACCTCCCCCTTGTCCAGGATATCGACGACGACCGCAATAAAAAGCGGCATTCTCTTGAGCTGATTATTTTCCCTCTTGAGCTGTGCATTTTCCTTTATCAGCTCGTCGTTCCTGACCCTCATGTCAAGGAGCTGGGACTCAAGATCCTGTATTTTAAGCTGTATTTTAAGTTCGGCATCGCTGCCGACATTATTGATGATGGTTTCCTCCATATCACTAATATATCTCCCGTTTCATACATTTATTAGGTTTGATTATGATAGTCCGGGGAAGGGGAATTTCAAAAGGTAACGGGTCAGGGCCGGTTCTTATAAGCACTGCGCCAATATCGTTTTTATCCGGTGTAGACCCGGATACGGGGATAGTGGTTGAAACAGGTCATCCTCTTTGCGGAAAATCCATTTCCGGAACTGTTCTCATATTTCCCTATGGAAAAGGGTCGACGGTAGGATCCTACGTCATCTATGCCCTGGTTCAGAACGGTCGCGGCCCGGCTGCGATAATAAACCATGAAGCAGAACCAATTATCGCGGTCGGTGCGATAATCAGCGGCGTTCCGATGATAGACCGGGTTGACACTGATACTCTTGGTATCAAAGACGGTATGATGGCAACCGTACACGGGGATACAGGAGAACTCGAATATCACATTGAGGACAGTCAGGGGCCCCAGGCATAATTTTGAAATAGGGCGCGATACCACCTCATTCTATGAAGCAACAATCTCTTTTATCCGTATCCGTGCCTCTCGTGCTTATCCTCGCACTCGTATTCTGTGGCTGTACTTCACCAGGCAGTATCATTCCCGGAATTCCCGGACAGGAAAACACCGGTGTATCCCTTCAGCCGGAACCCACCCAGACGCTGCCTCCTGAAAGTACAGTCGAGATACAGATCAATGAAAAAGACACGAGCTATGCAACAATTCAGGTCCTGTTTGCAGGCGGGAAGGGTCAGATCGCGGTCACTTCGATTCTTGTCAAAGTGACGAGGCCTGACGGGCAGGTCATAACAGAGTCCCTTCCCCCGGAAAAAGGTGCCGGGGTCAAAATCCAGGGAAGTAAGGATACCGACAGGATCGAGGTATACGTTACGCTCAATACCGGAAAGACGTATAAGATCATTGACCGGCTGCTGCCTTACCGGACGCGTGGCTGACAAAGATAAAGGTTTTGGAGGAGAAACAGGATAAATTAATCCTGCTTTAATATTTTTATGACTATGAAACGGCTGGCGGGATATCCTTTGCAAAGGTATGCATGAAAGTAAACTGGAGGTACATCAATGCGTCACGCAATTCGTATGCCGTACTGTATGCCGCCTGCGAACGCGAAGGGCATATCCTGCACCCGGTAAAATCACCTGTTGCGGACATCACCTGTTACAGCCTGAATTCTCTCAATGAACCAGGATTCAGGGACGAAATTCAATCCGCTCAATGCATTACCATTGTCGGTGGACCTCATGCATCTGCATCTCCTGATGAGGTTGCCGGATACGCAGATTACGTCATCGTCGGTGAAGGAGAGTATACGCTGCCGCAACTCCTTTCCTATATCAGCGGAAAAATTACGGCACTCCCTCCCGGTGTTGCGACAAAAAAAGAATATACACCTGTAAAACAGTGTGCTCTCCTCGACTATTACCCGCCTTTTTCAAAAATGAAGGGATATGTTGAGATATCGCGCGGCTGCCCGAACAGGTGCGCCTACTGCCAGACCCCGCAGATATTCGGTCATCGAATGCGTCACCGGACCATTGACAGCATTGTTTCCTGGTCATCACGCTACAGGGACGGACGTTTTGTCACACCGAATGCATTTGCCTACGCATCGGACGGTATTTCCCCGAGGTTCGACAAGGTAAGGGCACTCCTTGAAAAACTCCCGAATAATATCTATTTTGGGACATTTCCGAGTGAAGTGAGGCCCGAATTTATCTGTGACACGTCCCTTGACCTTGTGAATGAATACTGCGCAAATACCCGTATCCATTTTGGAGCCCAGTCAGGAAGTAACGCCGTCCTGAAAATGATCAACCGGGGCCATACCATCGAAGATGTTATCCGCGCTGTTGAGTGTTGCAGGGACCATGATCTCATACCGGTAGTAGACTTTATTGTCGGCCTTCCGGATGAGACAGAAGAAGACCAGAAAGCCACATACAGGCTCATACGGTGGATTACACGCTTTGGTTGCGTGCATGCACACCAGTTCATGCCATTGCCCGGGACTGAGCTTTCGGGACGCAAACCAGGACCGGTTATACCAGATCTCCTTCATCTGCTCGGATCGCTCTCACTCAGGGGTAAAGTGACAGGTTCATGGAGTGATCATCAGATAAGGTTTAGTAGATAATCTTCGAATGATTATAGCATGATGGATGTGCTATTGTTAGCAGATCTGCATGGTGAATACGGCAAAATCGAGTCCTTTCTGGATTTAGGGGCTGAAGCAGTATTTATTGCAGGTGACATCACAAACATGGGCCCGCTCGACACCGTCGATGGCCTGATGTCACGTATCGATGTGCCCTGTTTCGCGGTTCCAGGAAACTGCGATCCACTGGGGATCATCGAAGTGCTTGAACATTCCGATTGCGTTTGCCTCCACGGCTCCCAGATGAACCTCGGGAAAATTACGCTGGCAGGCGTCGGGGGATCGAATCCGACCCCGTTCAACACCCCATTTGAAATGACGGACAAACAGATTGACGATTTAATACACGGGTTTCTCCCGAAAATGGAAAAATCCACCCATAATGTCTTGATCGCCCATGCTCCCCCTTATGGCATACTTGATATGGCCGGGGGAAACCACGTCGGGAGCGCGAGCATCAGAAAACATATGGGCGCATTCGATCTGGTCTGCTGTGCACACATCCACGAGCAGCGTGGAATCGCAGAAGAAGACGGGATTAAATTTGTCAATCCCGGCATGGGCGCCATGGGCGACTGTGCGATGATACACTTCGGAGATGAAGCAAAGGATATCAGGATTGAGCTTCTTTCCGTTTAGAGAGAACCATTTCAAGGTAGGATGAGAGGGTCGGTTCACCTTCGATTCCAAGTTCTTTTTCAATTTTTTCTATTAATTCCGGGGGATTATCAATTTCATCTGATTCGATCGCTTCGATTTCTATATATGACCCGAGACTTTCGACTTCATCAAGGGAAATCGTCGCACCCCTGTACCTGAAATTCTCACGGAGTTTGTTCACCTCGGCAACACGCGTAAAACCGAGTCTCTGCAGGATACCTTCACAGGTCTCTCCTGATTCGACCCCGCTGTTCAGTTCTTCCCGGGCTTTCATTGAATATTCCTTTATTTTAGGTCCTTTATACGTCAGAACGGTACAGTCATCAGCAAACCGTATCCGGAGCGCCTCGTCGGTTATACCAAAATCACGGTGCGGGGCATTGTAGTAAACATCACGTTCATGTTTTTTATTGAGAAGAGTTGCATGGGAAAGCAGCAGTCGTTCCCTGATAAGGGACAGGTCCTTCACTTTCATCTTTAATTCGATTTCAAGCATGGCTTCCACAGTTTTATGTATAATCGTTGCTATGTAATATAGTCAAAGGTGATGATCCATGCCGGTTAAAAACGGAGATTTTATACAGCTCAGCTA
This sequence comes from Methanoregulaceae archaeon, assembly GCA_041305745.1. Lineage (GTDB taxonomy): Archaea > Halobacteriota > Methanomicrobia > Methanomicrobiales > Methanospirillaceae > UBA467. The sequence goes on from JBFYKV010000101.1 coordinate 19,131, forward strand.
TACGGGAACTGTCGAAGGCCGTATATTTGATACGACTGATGAAGATACTGCAAAAGATGCAGAAATATTTAATGCACAGGCAAGTTACGGGCCGGTAACGGTTCATGTGGGCAGCCACCACGTTATCCTCGGCCTTGATGAAGAACTTGAGGGAAAAGAGGCCGGTGACGAAGGAGAAACCGATGTTCCCCCGGAAAAGGGATTCGGCGGACACGACTCCAAGAAAGTCGAGGCATTCAATAAAAATTCATTCCGTGAAAAACCAAAAAAGGGAACGCAGATAAAAATTGATGAGCGCGGTGAAGGGACGGTTGTTGACATCATCGGTAACCGTGTTATTGTCGATTTCAACCACCCGTTTGCCGGCAAGGAACTCCACTATTCCTATAAAATCGAAAAGATTGTGGAAGATCCAAAAGAGCAGCTCAAAGGTCTTATCCAGCTATATGCCGGACGTGACATGGAGCTGTCAGTCGATGAAGGCACGGTTACCATCACGCTTCCGCCCGGTATCAACTATGACAGGAGATGGGTCATGTGGAGAAGCAGGATCATCCACGAGGCATTTGAATATATACCCGGGATCGAGCAGATAACCCTTGTAGAGACATTCAGGAAGCCGGAAAAGGCAGAAGACCAGATCGAAGAATAATATTTTCACCTTCATTTTCTTTTTTCTCGTCGTTGTTTCATCCGGGTTGAATGAACCTGGGTATTCGGACAGGTAGTATGAAATAGTCACGGAACTCCCGCCGGGGCAACCTCCGGGGGGAAAGTTCATCATTTTGGGATGAGCATGGGAGTGAAAGTCATCACACGTTACACAGACCTGCGTATTTTCCTGTGTACGTAATTGAAAAGAGTCTTGTTTTGCCTCCCCGCATTTTCGTATGGGTTAACGGAAAAGCCAGCTTCCTAAAAGATACGATAGAATAGTCACGGAACCGCCGCCGTTCAATCAAACAACCCAAAAGACATTCCGAATATCCCAAGGGAGGGGGACAGGGAGGGGTGAGAACCCCTCCTGTCAGAGAAATTGACCAACCGGGTTTTATTAAAATGAGGATTTTAAGAGCACCGGGAAAAAATGAAGAATGGTCCTGGTATTCGTCACATATTCGTGTAACGGTTCAGTTTCTTTATCAGCCGTTCTACCTGTGGTACTGCGGTACCAATGTAACTGTCCGGCCCAAGATACATCTCAATCTCCTTTTCATTCAGAAACTGCCTGATCTCTTCCTTTCCTGCAAGTAGTTCTGCAAGAGGGCGTTTTTTTGCCAGGGCCTCCATGCTTGCGACTCTCACTGTTTCGTGAGCGGCCTGCCGGCCCATCCCGCGCTTTGTAAGCTGAATCATAATCGATTCTGCCATATTGATGCCATGCAGCATATCGAGATTTTTCCTGATATTATCGTTATTAATCCGGAGCCCCTCGAGAACCCTTATCATGAGCCCAAGGCAGTGGTCCGCAAGGATTGTTGCTTCAGGAAAAATCACGCGTTCACACGAAGAATTTGTCAGGTCCCTCTCGTCCCAGAGAGTATTGTTCTGGAGTGCAGGCTCTACCGAACTCCTGATAACGCGTGCGAGCCCGCATACCTGTTCGCTTTTAATGGGGTTTCTCTTGTGGGGCATGGTGCTTGACCCTACCTGCTTCGATCCGAAAGCCTCCTCGACCTCACCGATTTCCGTCCGCTGGAGTGTCCGGAGCTCAACACCGATCTTATCCAGGGTTGTCGCGAGATTTGCAAGGAACATGAAATATTCCGCGTACCTGTCGCGTGAAACGATCTGGTTTGATACATCCACGGGGGTCAGGCCAAGAAGATCCATCATCGTCTCCTGTATCTCCATCCCTTTCCCGCCAAGTGCCGCCTGGGTCCCGACCGCCCCGGTCATCTGGCCAACTGCAACCCGTGGTCTGAGTTGTTCAAGTCGTTCGACATGCCGTGCCACTTCACTTGCCCATATTGCAAACCGGAGCCCGTAGGTGGTCGGGACACCAATCTGCCCGTGCGTCCTTCCCGCGCAGACCAGGTTTTTTGTCTCGCCTGACTTTTGAAGGAGCACCCGAAGCAGGGTTTTTAATTTTTTTTCGATGATTGCAATCGATTCCCTTATCTGAAGGCCCGTTGCCGTATCAAGAATATCATTTGACGTGGCGCCGTAATGCACCCACCGCCCGGCCTCGCCGCACTGCTCTGACACTGCCGTGACAATGGCCATCATATCATGGTGGATCTCGTCTTCAATGGCTTTTGCCCGGTCAAGTGTAGCATTTTTTGCCTTTACTGCAATAATCTCCGCTTCCGGTCCCGGGATCATGCCATGCGCTGCCCCGGCCCGCGCCAGTGCAACCTCGGCCGCAACAATGCAGTTAAACCGGTTCTGTTCACTCCAGACGGCCTGCATTTCCGGTGTCCCGTACCGGTATTCAATGGGATGGATTGCCATGCGAACATATCTCTCCTTCTGCAATAATAAAAAGAAGTGAACGCCTAATTAGTACTAATGGATTCGCTCGACGCATGGTTCCCGTACAAGAGTTACCGTCCCCACCAGCGCGGAATGCTGGAAACCTGCGCACAATGTGCGAGAGACGGGGGCATCGCCATGGTCGACGCCCCGACAGGGAGCGGCAAATCGAGTATTATCGCGGCACTTCTCAGTGAGAAAAAGGATAAAAAAATCATCGTCGCCGTCAGGACGATAAGCCAGTTAAATACCTTCATCCGGGAACTTTCGCTCATCCGTTCAAAGAAACCCGGGCTGAAAACAGCGTATCTCATCGGGAAAAAGAGCCTTTGTCCGCTTGGGGGAGAAGGCGATGTGTACCGCCGGTGCGAAGGGGTAAAAAAATTTTCAGTAGCACTCATGCGCGAACGTGCTGAAAAAGGTTCCCTGGTACCGTCAAAAGACCCCCTTATCCTTCAGCAGATAAAACGAATGGACCCTGAACATCCGCTGCTCTGCCCGCAATTTATTCAGAGCAGGATATTTGTGCCCGGGGAGAGCGGTTCGGTAAAGATGGTCCCTTCAACGCTGTTGAAATCAAAAGCTGACCGGGTCGCCAGCCATGGAATCCCGCCCGGACAGCTCGGTGAGATAAGCTCCGGCGTCTGTCCGTACGAGATGATGTCCCTTGCAGCACAGAAAGCTGATGCCGTTATTGTCAATTATCACCACATCTTTGATGACACGATCCGCGAACAGTTGTATGTCTCCCTTGATGTCGAACCAGGGGAGGTAATCCTGCTCCTTGACGAAGCTCACAACTGCGGCGATGTCATGCAGAATATTCAGAGCGTCCTCCTCGAGGAAGGGGCAATTGAACAGGCATCGCGCGAACTTTCCAATCTGAGGCGGGACCTGAAGGGAATCGATGCGGTCAGGCACGTCCTCCCGCGGATAAATGAATTCATGCATGGTCTGAAAAATTCAGATGAGATCGAAGACTGGTTTGATCCGACAATCTTTGACCGGATGATTATCAGGGGCTCGCTCTATCGTGACATGTCAGAGATCGTGGAAGAACTCATGCGGATCAGCGAATATATCCGCGAAAAAAATATCAAGGCCGGTGAATACCGCGAGACGGCAATCGAACACCTGACCGAATTCCTGTTCAGGATAGCACAATCCTCGTCAGATCCTGCATTTCTCACCATTTACAGGAAAGAAGGGCCTGAAATTTACCTGGAAGTCAGGAATATCGACCCGGGACGGAAGCTGCAGGAACTTGCAACCAGCCATCACAGCTGTGTCATGATATCCGGGACCCTGTCGCCGGTTGAAAGCTACCGGAAATATTATTTCGAGGATCTGCCGGTCACCCCCTGTTCTCTCCCGAATGCCTTCCCCGCGAAAAACAGGCTTGTGTTCTGTGCAGATGATATCACCACCTCATTCAGCACCCGGCGTGACCAGCAGACAATCACACGGATTACTGAATATATAATGGAATTTTCAAAGATCCAGGGGAACCTGGCGGTCTATTTCCCGTCATACCAGATCCTTGAAACATATGCTGACCTTCTCGGGTCACGACTCAGGAAACGAAACCTGATAATTGAACCCAAAGACGCACGTGATGCTGCCGAGGCACTGAACCGGTTCATGTCCCTGCCCGGAAGGGGAGAGTCCGGAATTTTATTCGCGGTCTGCGGGGGAAAATGGAGCGAAGGCCTGGATTATCGTGGAGATCTCCTTTCAGGGGCGTTTGTAATCGGACTCCCCCTCGCCCCCTTCAACCGCGTGAGACGCATGGTTATCGACTATTTCAGGCATAAATTCGGAGATGAAGGAGAGTTTATCAGTTATACGCTCCCTGCGATCAACCGGGCGACCCAGGCGCTGGGAAGAGTGCTGCGGACACCTGATGATCGCGGCATCCTAGTACTCGGAGATAAACGTTTTCTCGAAAAACGTGTAAAAAGCGGTCTTCCCGGGTGGATGCAGGATGAAATGATACAATGCGATCTGAAAATTTTCAGCGGGCAGTTAAAAAAATGGAAGTCATAAGCGGTTCATGCAGGTTCGGACTGTGGTTTGTCAGGGTCTGGTGGAGTGACACCGTTGTGTGGAATGTCACCTTCTCACAAAAACCGCTCGAAGGGCCTGCACCACCTGAGGTGGTGAAATTCCTTGCAGGCAATTCGACCGATCTGTCCCCGCTCAGGAGCGGAGCCCTGGAACCAGGTTCACCATATATCCACATTTACCGCGAGGTACTTTCAATCCCGTATGGGTCCACCGCAACGTACGGGGAGATCGCACGCAGGGCAGGGTCCTCACCGAGAATGGTCGGTCTGGCCATGAAGAGAAACCCCACTCCACTGTTCATCCCCTGTCACAGGGTGGTTTCCCGGGCCGGAATCGGGGGATTTACGCCATCTGTTGAGATTAAAAGGATGCTTATCGATCTCGAACAGAAAAGGAAGTCCTATAATTAAAAAAAGCGATTTAATTATAGAACCAGGATGCAGTATGATGAATACAGGACATATCAGCAGGAGAGGTCATAATGAGGGGCCGGAACGGCCGAAATCATCATTCCTGGTTATTTTTTCCCGTTTTTCCCCGTATCGTGACGACCCGGCGTTTATCTGCCTGCCGGATAGCAAACCAGGAATGTCATTCTTCAATGCGGAATGCCCGGTGATATGCAGGGGTTTGATACCTTGAAATCCGCCATTGTCCTCGTCGGGGGAGAAGCACGCCGTGCCAATGGAATGGAAAAATACTTCTTCGTCCATTGTGGCAAGACATTCATACAAAGACTCATGGAATCGCTTGAGCGGGTTGTTGATGAGATCATTATCGTGGCAAAAAACCCTGAACAATGCCGGCGGTTCTCCCACCTGGAGGGTGTCAGGTGTGTAAACGATATACGAAGGGGTATCGGACCAATCGGAGGGATTCACGCCGGAGTCCTTGCCGCAGCCGGTGATGAACTATTCATCTGCGCCTGTGATATGCCCTGTGTCGAAAGCGGAGTTATTGATATCCTGTTTAACGAACTTGGGAGTTACGATGCGGTTATTCCCTCATGGAAACCAGACATGTTTGAACCATTGCACGCGGTATACCGGCGTGAACCACTCCTGCATTACCTGAAAGATCACGAATCCCTCTCACTCCGTGATATGGTCAAAAACCTCAACTGCCATTACCTGAATGTTGATACCCTCAGGGGTATCGATCCAGGTCTTGTCACCTTCACAAATATAAATAAAATCGAAGATCTGGCGCATATGAAACATTAATGACCCTGATTTTTATTGGATCCCTGATTGAACCATAATTTATAGGAATAATATTAAAATTCCCATTTACTCGAGAGTTTTTTGTGGGGAATATTAAATTCAATTTACCCACATAAAGTGACGAAGAGGGTAAAAAAAGGTCTTCGCAGTTTCGTGCAGGGGAAATAAAACCTCAAATTTTTGAGGTGCTGGTGAATAGTCCCATTGATCGCCGCCGGGGCGCCCTTCGGGGGCGGCGAAGTTCATCGGCTCGGGGGTGTGTAAGGGAAACAGCCCTCATATACTATTGCAGAAACGGGATACAACAACCCGCACGGAATAGCGAAGAGACTAAAAAAAAACAGGTACTACTTACACCAGTAACACATGAATCCCCTCACAGGCCCTGGCAGGCCTGGGGGGTGACAGAACCACCTGTCAAATCCCCGTTCTTCTGGATCCGCATCTGTATCGATGCATTGACATCGTTACCGGTAAATTCGATGACGTAGTTGCCCGAACTCCTCACCTGTATCTCCCGCTTCGGATTGGAACTGAATGTCTTTCCAAAACCGTCTTTCTCGATGATATTCCCGGTATCCTTATCCCGCACAGTAATCTCGAACCACGCAGACTGGCTCACCGTTGTCTGGGTGACTGTTTTTTCTTCCCGTGATCCATAGGGGCTGACATACCAGATATTACGTGTGATCATCCTTGGAATTATGCAGATATCTATCATAAGTGGTGGATTTTCAAGATTATACTCGTACGCAACTGTATTGTATTTCAATGCCAGTTCGTTGTTATAAATTGTCACGTACTCAACAGGGATGGGTGTCGGGTTCGGGAGATTACTATACGTCGATCTGGGAGTAGGTGATTCATCTTTCGGATAGGGAGTAACAGGGGTAAGGAACTGGGTTACAATGATTTCAGGGGTCAGGGAAGGTGTGGGTGTGCTGACCGTCCCGGCGTTGTTTTCCGGTGTAGTGGTCTGGACCTGTCCGCCATTTTCACGCGGAGGTGCAATACAACCGGAACAGAGGAGGATAATGATGATCGCGGTAATAGCACAACCCCGTAGAAGCCAGCTACTCATTGATTGAGGATTGACCAAGGAACTATTTATTCCTTTATATGCCGTTATTCTCAACCGGCTCAGATAATTTATTCCCTGTCACGATCAGGAAAAGCATGATATCATGAGATAAGTGATTCCGATCAGGTAACCGGGACCGTGTGGATGAGTCACATACACTAATATATAATTGAATCAGGAATAACATTGAATACACAATTCACGCGAGGGCCTGATGACAAAGAAGCAGATATGGAATAAAAAAGAAGAAATTCTTAACGAAGCCGATAATTTGGTCCTTAAGGCAGATATTCTCGCATTTGAGAGCAGGTATGAGGATGCCAATGCATATTATGACAAAGCCCTCAGCATCGTCCCGGGAAATGCGGATGTGTGGGCTTTTAAGGGAATAACGCTTGAAGGCGGACTCGGTCATCAGGAAGAGGCAATGAAATGCTGGGAAACAGCAAAACGCCTTGATCATGACATCGCTGATGCGGTGGATATGACAAAGGACGAAGGTGAAGAGTTAAATATCGAAGGTCTCGATTTAAGTGGAATATCTGGCAGCTGCAAAGATAAAATCCGTAAGCTTATGATGAAGAGCAGTGAGAATAGGAACGGTCAGAAAAAATAATTCCGGCTTCCTGCCTCCACTGTATCAGGGGTTACTTTTTTTAGCTGATTCAAGTTCTATAAGAACCGGGGCGATTGTTCCGGTATCGACGCATCGTTTTGCAAGCCGTGTAAGCCTCCTCACATAATAGATATGAGTTATCTGGAAGCTTACAAGCAGTCCGAAACAGAATGCCACAATGCTGATCATCAGGTACGCAACGGTATCAACCATCCTTACTCACTCCCCCTGCATTGTCCGAGATTATTCACGTTTCACGCTCCATTTCACTGATAAGCGGTACAATGGAGTCAACCTTTTCAGATTCCTTTGCGACGGTAAGGAAACGTCTCTTATAATATTCCGTCATAATCAGGTACCCGAGAATAAGCCCTATAAGAAACATCAGTAAACCGATTACACTATATGCGGTAAAATCTTCCATGGATTTCAGGACTCCTCATAGTGTGAAGTACAAATGAAGGAGATAATAAATTTACGTATTTGGCATGTGCCCGATTTTTTTCTCTCCTGGAAAAAGCCAGTTTAAAACCTGAAAATTCAAAAACAAAACAAAAATGCGTAAAGATAAATTAAAATCTGATTACATATTATTAATCAAAAAGAGGTGAGACCATTCCAGTAATTACCTTCGCACACCATAAAGGCGGGACCGGGAAAACCACCTCGTGCCTTAATATATCGGGATTTCTCCAGATGGCCGGCAAACGGGTCCTTGTTGTGGATATTGATCCCCAGGCAAATGCGACATCAGGTCTTGGCATCAAACCGGAGACGGTCGGCCTGAGCATGTATGACGTATTTATGAGTGAATTTGAAGGCTTTCCTGATACCGGGATTCAGGATATCGTTCTTCACACCCGGTCAGGAATTGATATTGCCCCCTCAACCCTCGACCTTGTAGGGGTTGAACCATTCCTCTATAATATTGAATACCGGTCTGTTATCCTTCGGGAAATACTCACACCACATAAAGGCGAATACGATTTCATCCTGATTGATACTCCTCCAAGTATGGGCCAGTTTGTCATAAACGGACTGGTCGCTGCTGATCATACAATAGTGACCTTTGACCGCGGGGTCTTTGCCTTAAACGGTCTTACCACACTGCTGACCATATTCGATGATATCAGGGAACTGGTTGGCGAAAACATATCGCCCGATATGGCAATACTCACCAGGTGGGACTCAATTTCAGAAAAAGAGAGAAAAACAGGGATATTTTCGTTCCTTTCTGGTTTAAGGTCCGCCAGAATAAAAACCGGTGCACATGCAGACGAAGAAGCCCTGAAGGTTTTTGAGACAGAAGTGAGAAAATATTTCAGGGAAGTATACACCGTTCCTTTCAGCCGTGCAATATACGAATCGCAGCAGGCGGGGCTCCCGATATCCCATTTTGCCCCTGATACCGATGCTGCGAAGGTCTACAGGGAGATTGCCGGCGAGATAATGAAGTGGGGATAGCAGATGACGCAGGCAAACGATAATTATTATGAAGTATACCTACACGTGTGGGGATCCTGACATGACTGAAAAAATCGGAAGAAAAGCTCTTTTCATGGGAGTCGCTTCGAAAAAAGATGAACAAATCCAGGGAGAAACGGAATATAACCCGTATTGCAGGCAATTGTGTTCGTCACTTGATGCAATAAAAAAAGGAAAAGCCTGTGCACCTCTGGAAAAGGAACAGTTCCCTGAACCATTGAGGCCACTCATCTCCGGTCTTGAAGAACTTTTCAAATCAATAGATGAGGACCGCAAAATTTTACACCTTTTAAAGGATGCATTCGAGCAAAATCCCGCGCCAATAATTTTAAAAGATGAATCCAATCATAAAATCATTGCCAGCCACAGTTATGATTCACTTATTGAATCCATGGTTTCTTCGGAATCATCAGCAATAAACCAGATCTCCTTAAACGAGATGACGCTGATTACCCCTGTACTTGGAGACAAAAAACCCGGAACTCTCGAAACAATAGTTGATCTGAATGAGGGAAGACGACTTGTCATGGAACTGACAGCGACGCCTGTTTTTGATGAGAATGACACAATAGAGGGTGTCTGCTTCAGTCTTCACGACCTGACTCCCCTGAAAAATCTCGAGGAGGATGTACGCGAGGCTGCAATGACTGCCAATGCACTCGTGTCTTCATCGGATCATATGATAAGGATGAATCCTGTCCCCATCCTCCTGCTCGATGATACGTTGAAAATCCTGCAGGTAAACGAGGCTTTCAACCGGATGAGCGGCCTTGCTGGATCAGATCTTCCCGGACGGGAGTACGGAACTCTCGGACTGCTCGAAAAGAAGGGGCAGTCTGTCGATGAAATTCTTAAGTTTAAAAAATTCGGCGTTTCAGAAACGGTTTTTGAATTCCCGTCAGGAATCCATATCCTCATGCAGTACGGTATCCCGGTCCCGGTACGGGACGCCCCGGATAAATACCGTATCATGCTTCTTTTCTTTGATATCACCTCGATAAAAGAAGAAGAAGACCGTCTTAAAGAGCAACTGGTGTTTTTATCCGAAGAAGTGGAAGAGTTAAAAAACGTAATCCCTCCCGCGGCTGTTCCTCAACCAGTTCTACCACCGGTAACACAACCCGCGCAGGTTATTGAAAAGAAGCACGAGCCAGAATTAAAAGCACCACAAAAAGTCGAAAAGACTGCCCGGGCAAAAATAATAACCCATGACGTCGTGGAATTTGAAATCGGGCACGAAAAGTATGCGCTTGATATTAACCTGGCACGCGAAATTGTGGAAATGATGCCTATCACCCCCATTCCCCGCTCCCCGCAATACCTCTGCGGTATCATGAACCTTCGGGGGGAGATAACGAACATCATCAATATCAATACCATACTCGGCGTTCCCGACGTCGATATCAGGGCCGGCAAAAAAATCATCGTGCTTTCAGCAGATGCAACAGGAGGAGAAAATATCGGGATTATAGTGGACGATGTCCAGAGTGTTATTTCGGTGCATGACAATCAGGTGGAGCAGCTTGGCGGTGGCATTTCCTCACTCTCGAGCGCCCATATCAAGGGCATAATAAAAACCTCCGAAAGTAAAACAATAGAGAAAAAAGGTGAAAAGACCACAAAGAACCTGATCATCTGGATAGATATGCTCCGGCTGTTGCAGGATCTGGTTCAGCTGAAAAAGACCTGAAATTCCTTAATTATCTATTTTTAAAGTTTATACCGGTTATACCGGAAATTTCATTCTGTTTTTTAGTCTCCCGCTGTTTTGTATGGGTGTATCGAGATTCAGGTCATTAAGGAATTATTGAGTGGCTACTGAAACGCCGCCGTCAGATCAGATACGCCATACGACGTTACGAATATCAGTATACACAACTCATTTTTGGCGACGGCAGGGTCGCCCCGGATTCGAACGGCAGAGCCTTCGCGGGTATTTTCGTCGGCGGCGAAGTTCATCCTGCCGGGGATAGAGAATCAACAGCCCTTATATACTATGCGTAAAGTAAAAAACAACCGCCTGCACGGAACCACGAAGAGCCATTTTTTAAGACAGGTTAAAAAACGCATAAATCTTTAAGGAATAAATAAAGAGAACTTATACAGTTAACCAGATTGTGCCAGGTTGATCTTATCAAAGGAGTATGATTTATGAAAACGGTGAATATTGTAGACGCACTGTCAATGACCGAAAAAGGAGATTTTGATATCAGGATCGATGATGCTGTCTCCGATCCGGTCCAGAAACAGTATATCGAGCTGATTAACAGTCTTATCCAGAAGTGCAGCAGATTTGAAAGCCGTTCAAAGGCCGAGCTTGAACAAAATCCCATGCCAATCCTTGTCTTTGATGACAAGTTTAAAATTATCACCACGAATGACGCATATGCAGAACTGAGCGGGATCTCCAAGGAAAAACTGCTTTCAATGAATGCAAAGGAGTTTAAAATCCTTGAACAGAAGGGCGAGGGGCTGCGCGATGTCATTAAAAACAAGAAACGAAGCTACGGCGAAGTAAAAATTGAACTTCCTTCGGTGATAAAGATCCTCGAGCAGTACGGAATCCCAATCCTCGATGCACAGGGGGACCTGACCAATCTTTTTGTCGTGTATAATGATGTCACCGAATTAAGAAAGAAGATGACCCAGATCGAAAAACTCCAGAAACGATCTGAGTCCATTGTGCAGGACAATCCCTATCCAATCCTCGTCGTGAAAACAAACATGGACCTCATGGTCTATAACAAGGCATTCCTCGATATGTCCGGTTACAGCTCGGAGAAGCTGAAAGGTTTCTCGCTCAAGGATTTCAAGTACCTCAAGAGCGTCGGGGGCAAGATGGAGGACACCCTTAAAAACAAGCAGCGGACTGAAGGGGTTGCGACCATCGAATTCCCTACCGGCAAGCGTATCCTTGAATGGTTTTACATACCCCTCCTCGATAATACCGGGAATGTCTACAATATCCTGATCGTCTACAATGATATCACCGAGAAACGCCTGCTTGAAGAACGCCTCCAGAAGAGTATCGGGGAACTTGCCGAGAGCCTTGCCGCACTGTCACAGGGAGACCTGACAAAACCAGCAGTCACTTACAAGGATGACCCGCTTGAAAAGGTCAAAGGAGACCTCAACAAGACTCTCACTGAATTACGGGTCACACTTGGAGAGATCCATGCACAGGCCAACCAGCTTGAGCACGCGGTCATCGATGTCGGCAAGGGAGCAGACGAGATTGCAAAGGCTTCGCAACAGGTGGCAATCACCGCCCAGAAAACGTCAGACGATGTCCGGACACAGATTGTCGAACTTGAAAAGGTCACAAAAGAAGTCTCTGATCTCAGTGCCTCAATCGAAGAAATTGCAAGTACCTCCCAGGAAGTCAAATCAGTCACCACAAATGTGGCAAAGGAAGGAAATGATGCGGTCCGCGTCGGCAACGAAGCGAACACCAAGATGAAGATCGTACAGCAGATCTCCGAGCGTGCGGTGAATGAGATCACTACCCTGAATAATCAGATGCGCGAGATCAGCAACATTGTAAAACTCATTACCGATATTGCAAACCAGACTAACCTTCTCGCCCTCAATGCAGCAATCGAGGCGGCACGTGCCGGTGAACACGGCAGGGGATTCGCAGTGGTTGCCGGAGAAGTCAGGAACCTTGCCGGCGAGTCAAAGAATGCAACCAGGAATATCGAAGAGGTTATCGGTGGGATTACACAGAGCAGCGAAAAGACTGCTGATGCAATGAAAAAGGCGTACGAAGAGATTATCAGCGGAATAACAAGTGTGAATTCGACCATCGACGCCCTGAACCGGATGGTCTCTGATGTCAATATTTCTGCAAACAGCATCGCCGATATCTCCCGGGCAACCGAAGACCAGGCTGAAGCGACAAACAACGTCACCAGGAATGTTGATTTCATCAATAATCTCACCATCTCTGCAGAAAAGAACATGGAGGACCTTGCAGCACTGGCCGAGGAGTCCAGTGCATCAACCGAAGAAGTGGCAAGTGCCTCAAACGAGATTAAGACCATGGCGGTTCACTTACGAGAGATGGTCGGCAAGTTCAAAGTGCAGTAAGGTGACCGGGATGGCCTCAACCGTTGACGTGGTAGAGTTCGAAATTGGGAAAGAGCTCTACGCGATGGATATCCAGCTCGCCCGCGAGATTGTGGAGATGGTCCCCATCACTCCACTCCCGAAGGCACCCGAATATATTGCCGGAATTATCAACCTGCGGGGAGAGATCACCACCGTATTATTCATTAACAACCTTATTGGCATCCAGGGAAAGCCGATTAATGAAAACCAGAAGATAATAATCCTCGTCCCTGATGTATCAGGAGGTTCAAATGTCGGTATCATTGTGGATGACGTGCACAGTGTCATCCAGGTAAATGAAAATGATATCGAACATATTGAAGGCGGTATCTCTTCAGGAGCAGGGCATTTTGTAAAAGGGATCATTAAAATCAAGATTGACCCTGCAGAAAAGAAGAAGAAAGAAGAGGAAGGAGAACATCAGAAAACCCTGATCATCTGGATTGATATTGAAAAAATATTGCGGGAACTCGTTGACCTCGAGAGGAAATAAATTTTTTATGGACGATTTTTCACTATTGCTCGCCACAATCGAGAAATTATTTAAAATTCATTGTGGAAATTACAAGGAAGATTATGTAAAGAGAAGGCTCCTCTCCCGGATGAATGCATGCGGAATGCAGGATTACAAGGCATATCACAAATTTATCCTGAATAATCCCGATGAACAGGAAAAATTAAAGAATGCACTGACGATTAATGTCACAAAGTTTTTCAGGGACCCGGAAGTATTCGAAGTCGCCAAAAAAGATCTCATCCCGCATATCGTCAGGCAGAAACAGAGGGTAAGGATCTGGAGTGCAGGGTGTTCGTCAGGTGAAGAGCCGTATTCTTATGCAATCATTCTTTCAGAACTCGCCCTCTTTAACAAGGACCTCGATGGCCTGATATATGCAACCGATATCGACGATGAAATCTTAAAAAAGGCCCGCGAAGGTATCTATGATAAAAGTGCCCTTGAAAACCTGAGTGAAAGCCAGATCAGGAGGCATTTTACCGCACGAAGTGACGGAAAGTTAGAGGTAAAACCGCACCTGAAAGAAAAAATCCGGTTTTCCCGCCACGACCTTATGTCAGGAAAACCAGTTGTGCGCAACCTCGATATCATATCCTGCAGGAATGTAACAATTTATTTCAATGAAAAACAGAAAAATGACCTCGCCCGTGAATTCCACGAAGGGCTGGGCATGGACGGGTATTATGTCATGGGCATGTCCGAATTCCTGGGAAAAGAAGTGAGTTCGTTGTTCAGACCATACCGTCCATTGCAGAAAGTGTTTATCAAGGTGAATAATCCGCTCTGAATCCTTCCTTCATCAGCACCTGGGCGGGGAGCCTGATCGTCACACGATAACACTTTCTCGGGAAGATCTCATCCATGATTTCGAGACCGCTCCTTTCAAGGTTTCCACCGAGCATCTGGTCAAAATATGTCTCGTACTCCTCGTAATACCGTATTATCTGGTATGGATACGAATCACGGGAAT
>JBFYKV010000102.1:0-5716 GCA_041305745.1 Methanoregulaceae archaeon
CTCCGATCATGGTGATCTTGTCCGGGCTGTGGTTCTTGATGATGCCGACAATGGCATTGTAGTTCTGCCAGTACTGCGGGTAGAAACTGTCGCCAGGGTTCAGCTCGTTTCCGACACACCACCCCAGCACGCCGGGTTCATTCTTTCCTTCGGCAAGGACGGCCAGCCATTGCTGCATAATTTCATTATTCTGCCATGTGGAGGGATTATAATTTTTGATGAGATCTGAGGTGAAATAAACCATGGGGACTGCATACATATCGTTGGCTGCGAGCAGCTTGTAGAAGTCAGCATGGGAGATTCGCTTTTTGGACGGATCACCCCAGGCCCATGCAGTGAACGCATAGGTCTTGACGGTGTTTGCATTCATTGCCTTTATCTGCGGGATATCGCGTCCGGGGATACCCGACCAGTAGTCCTGGAACCAGTCGCCGTTGGGGGTCCAGTCATTACTGCTGCCAATCGGCGAGGGCTGGTAATTGACACCCTTTACGTAGAACGGATTGCCGTTGACCAGTATCTGGCGTCCGCTGGTCGTGACCACGCTTTGCGTGGTTTCTAAGGATGTTAAAAGGGCAGGGGGAGCAGTTGTTTCGAATACCGGCCCCGCCACGTATATAGAATTTTTATGGATGAGCATATCCAGCCAGCCGGCCAGGCCCTGGCCTGTGATATACTCTTCCTCGATGAGGGTCCCGTTGTCTGCACCGTAGCTGCGGAGCCTGAGACCATACTGGTAACTAAGATCTTCCAGCGATATCCACTGGTTAAACGCAGCGACAGTAACAATTCCCTCCTGGTAATCCACGGCAGTAAAGAAGTTGAACCACCCGTCGTTCGCAAACGTATTCTCCCATTGCAGCTCTCCGCCGGCAAGATTGTATGACCTGATAAAGTAGAGATCAGGCTCCACCCCGCACACAAAGGCCCGATCGTCACTGAGCACGATGTTGTCAGCCGAAGAGTCGCTCAAGGGATTGTTTTCCTGCCACAGGAGTACCCCGCTCAGCGCATCGTAGCACCTAACCAGGAGGCCTGTGTCGGTCTCGGAAAGACCTCCTCTCCCCACGGCCACTACGTATCCGTTCCTGTATTCGAGGTCTGCAACCTCGTTGTAACCAAACCCGCGGTCATAGTTGTCGTTCCATAGGACAGCCCCGTTCAGGGGGTTATAGGAACGCACCGTACATTGCTTGCGGCCATCCGCAGTTTCGGTATATCCTCCGGCAAAAAGTCCCTGCGGAGATGATACTGCAGCACGGGCTGCATTTTCTCCACCTCCGGCCGAGCAGCAGTCAGTCCAGATCAGGGCCCCGGTGACGATATCGTATGTCCTGACTAAAAATTCGTCGGATCCGTCTGCAGTCCGCCCTGTTCCCACGGCCATGACCCTTCCACCCTGAATGGCAACGTCGTAGGCTTCGTTCCATCCACCGCCGTTATCATAGGTGTCTGTCCACAGCACTTCGCCGGTGTCCGCATCGAGTACCTGCACCACAAAGAGTGTTCTTCCCTGTGAATCGAACCCGCTTCCACATGCTGCAACATACTCAGTGTCTGCATCTACCGACATGGCGATGTTCTGTCCCTCACCAAGGTCAGACTCTGACGACCAGATCGGGATATCACTGCCCTGCCGGTATGCCCTGACTGCAAACAGCGAGTTTTCTTCGGAGGTCACATACGCTGCTGCGGTAAAGACCGAATCATCGTTCTCCACCATCCACCAGATCTCGTCATGCCCCCCTTCAGAGGTGTAGTCCAGCCAGACAACCTGGTGTGGAGGAAGTTCCTGCACAGGGGTAGTCGAGAACCCGATGAGAGTATCCGGATTTTCCATGACGACCCAGTACCCGCCGAAGGGCAGCAGGTCACGCACCGTACCTCCTTTTGCATATCCCCAGCCAGGCTGGTTCATTGGCGGGCTGATAACCATGATATAGCCATCCTTCCCGTCCGGGGTCTGCCTGATACTGATCAGTGCCTGGTCAAGGGGCATGGCAGAAAAAATCCCGTTTTCCGGAGCCGGTGCCGGCCCGACGAGGTGGATCCCTTCGCTTAAGTACCTGGTCGGGAGCGTTGTAAGTGTGCTTTTCGGGGTGAATAGTGCAGTGACCGGTCGGTTCGTTTTGACGGCCAGCGCATCCAGCGGTTTCATGACGTATGTATCATCAGGAATGAACCATATAGCACCGTCATAGCCAAGAATGATATCGACACCACCTACAGGGTCCAGGATTTGCGATAAATGGTCATATCCGGGTTCAAGCGCAAGAGGCGTGGACAGGAGGTTCCATCCCGCCGACATCTCGTGCGAAAAAGAGGTTGACGTTGCTGAAACAAAATTAAATGAAATGAGAACAAGGCATGCCAGGGCCAGGAAAACGATCCTGTGCCAGATGCATGATCCATCAATATCAGGAGATATTTTCATAATCCATCAGGCAAAGGATGCTCGTTGATAAATATAGCATTATCGGAACTATGATGGTATCAGGAGGGTAATTTCCGTATTGTACCGGAGTGCCGGATAGTGCAAAGGACAAGGGGAATCAACCACCGCATGCACCGGCCAGGGTGAGCAGCCATACGAGACTGTATTCGCCCACGAAAATCCCGTTATCTCTGGTATAAAAATAACCGGGTCCGGAACCAGGACCTGTCGGTTCCCACCCCGCCGGAAGTTTCAGGATTGTGAATACGGAATTATTTCCTCTCTTGTACTGTACGGCCACATCCTGATCTGGGCGACTTTTTCCCACTCAGACCCGGAAGGTTTTGCGATCACTTTAATGATGTCGTATGAAGCAAGTATCCGGTCACCTGCCTCATTCACCGTCATGTCGGAGCTGACACCACTGTAGGTGTCCAGGTGCCTGACCAGTGCACGGGCACGCTGCGCCTGACTCGCATTGACCGGCGTTTCTTCCATCACTCCCATTACCACCCAGAGCGTATCATAGAGCGCAATCGAGCTCCCGTCAGGCTCCCGGTGCAGCCGCTCCTTTATCCGGGTGACCTGGCTGCTTTCCGGATCCTGGACCGGAATGCCCCACATCATACCGGTCATGTTCACCGAGGCTGCGAACCGGGCGGCGGGAGATGTCCCTGAAAGAGAGGGATCGAGAGTATTCCCGTCACTCCCGAACCACCTGACGCGGGAGAGGTTCGGTTTCCCTGCGGCCAGGTCCATGATGGATCCGATCTCGTTGAAGGTCACTGCATAGATACCGACAGAGCCGGCACCGTACTTTTCTATCGCACCTCCGGCGAGGACGTCCAGAGAGTTCACCGCCGCGTTAAAGTCAGTCGTGTCCGGATCGTAGCGGACCCCTTCAAATGCAGTCCCCCCTTGTGCCCTGAAGGCTGAACGGGTCAGGTTAGACAAGCTGTCACCCCATACATCACCACGCTGGATCGGGACAATGGAATCAATCTTTTCAGAACCGATATACGCTGCCATGAACTTCCCCTGCGCAGTATCGTCTGATATCATGCGGTAGATCGAATCGTCCGGGATAGCAAGTGCCGGGGCAGTACTGCCTGACGAGATCGCGATCATCCCGTTTGTATCGGTATAGTCCCTGATGGCGGAAAGCTCGGCACTTCCCAGGTAGCCGACTACAAACATCCTGCCGGTCGCGTGGACCTCCCCGGCACGCAAAAGAGCGGTCGCAGGATCCGACCCGGTATCGTGAATGACAACTCGTATCCTGGCGGGAGAGCCAATCTCACTGTAATAACGGTTGATATCTTCTTCAGCCGTGAGCAGGGCTGCTTTCGATGATTCTCCCAGCGAGGATCCTACTCCGTTAAGGGCGAGCAGGGCATCAACCTGTACCTCTTCTGATCCGGCAGCAGGAAGAGCACGGGCATCATCTGGTGCAGAACTCATGCATCCGGTAAAAATAACGGCTGCAATGATAATGAGTGCAATGGAAACGGGATATCGCATAGTAAAAAAATAGATCAAGGCACTATAATGTTTTCGGATTGACGTATCATGATTTTTTTATCTGTTGCTTGAAAACCATCTCTGTAACGATAATGACGGGAATCTTGTTGAAATATTCCTCCAATTTCAGCTTTTTTTCTGAAAGCCTTCATTTATAGAGTACCTGAAAAATTTCCGTATACCGATGACAATGAGGAAGGTGTCATACAAAAAAGTCTGACAGGATAGGTAAACTTTGTCCAGGAGATTTGAACTTCCTGTTAAAAGCCGCCAGGGAAGGTAGGGGAGATTGGTCAAAATCCCGAGCATTAGCCTTGAAATCAGTTCAATAATTGCCCAGCGCAGAAATTATGGAAATGATAACTGCAAAAATCATGACCTGCGGCATTTGATTCAACAGGTCATTGTGAACGCTCTCCAGGATAACCCATCTCATCCGGGAAGGCTTGTCGGAATCGATTATTAAGAAAATGATGTGGGGGAGCATCAACACAGACCAGTTCATAACCTATGCTCATCTTACCGGTCAGGACGTGGATAATGCGATGATGTCGTATTATGGTCTCGAAGAAGATTCGAAACAGACCAAAAAACTCCGGAAGATGGAACCGGTACAGTGTCCGGCCTGCAAACACATCAATGCACCCCGGTCGGATTTCTGTTCCGGGTGTGGCAACAGGTTTACCGATAAAGCGGTCACTGAAATGACGGTGGTCCAGAATACCGTTATTTCTAACGAGGAAGATTTTAAGGCGTATATCGATCGGCTGGTTGATAAGAAGGTCACGAAGATGAAGGCTTTATAGGGTTTGCGAGGGGTAACTCTATACTAGGATACGAGGCATTCAGAGAATAAACGAATAACCAAGTCGAATCATTATGCGAACTCTCCCTGAAATTATAGCATTACTTGATGCACTTGAACATGAAAAAGCCGACAATCTTGAAGATCAGGATCTCGACTTCAAGCAGTGGGACCGTCACAGTCGTGATGATGCAATATCAACGGTCATAGAATATGCTGTTTGTATGGCAAACGGGGGAGGGGGGACTGTTGTTTTTGGCGTGCATGATAAAATCATCGGCCGAAAGAAAGCCATTTTAGGCATCCCTCTATATGTCGATACTAATATTCTTAAAAAACTGGTTTATGATGCGACTGATCCCAAGATCACTCCAGTTTTCGAGGAGATCATTGTTCCGGAGGGCACGGGACGCATATTAGTAATGCATGTTTTTGGCGGAATGGCCCCCTATTCAGACACAGGCGGCAGCGCGAAAATCCGGATTGGAAATGACTGTAAGCCGCTTACGGGGAGTATGCGCCGGAAAGTGATGGTAGAGACAGGTGAGAGCGATTATACCGCAGAGCTTATTCCAGGCCGTATGGAAGAGCACTTATCCCCCACAGCTGTTGAGGCTGTGAGAAAGTGGGCCGCAAAAGTAAAAGCACCCGAAGATCTTCTCAAATTGACGGATTCTGACCTGGTCTCATCCATAGGTCTGACAAGGGGTAATCAGATTGTGCGGGCTGGATTGATGCTATTTGGTAAAGAGTCATCCATTAAGGAACATGCCAGGCATTACCGCTGGACACATCTCCGGATGAAAGACGATACAGAGTATACCGACCGGATGGATGGGGGTGACGCATTTCTCATTGCAATCGACCGAATTTTCGATCGCATCATGGCAGATAATCCTCTCACAACGGTGATTCATGGGATGTTCCACTTCGAATACCGTCGGTATCCCGAGATT
>JBFYKV010000103.1:0-8845 GCA_041305745.1 Methanoregulaceae archaeon
GTACCGAGGGATACGATGCGGCAGTTTCGGAAAATACCTCGCGCCAGAGACCGTAAATGTCTGAAAGGACATTCGCCTTGTCAACCGAGGTCAGCTTTTTCCTTCGTTTTTCGGCTGCTTCAAATGCGTAGCGCATTACCCTGGACGTTCCCTCGCGTGTAATGACTCCGATCTGGTATGCAATCTCATCTGCATCGCTCTCCACGTCAAGACCGAACCTGACATGGTACATCTCGCGGTCGACCTCAAGGACCAGTGACTGCTTCCCGGTAAATCGTGAACCTATCCCGACGTAGAAGTCTTCGGTATTTTCCCTGACGACCACAAAATCGATGTCTTTCGGCCCTTTGCCTGCAAGCGGTGTGGAAACGCCGTTTAACAGCTTGATAGGGCGCAGGTTGATGTACTGGTCAAAATAAAACCGCAGGTTGAGAAGGATCCCTTTCTCAAGAATGCCTGGTTTTACCCGGTCATCGCCAATTGCCCCGAAATAGATTGCATTGAAACGGGAGAGCTCTTTTAAGTCATCCTCGGTCAGGAGGTCTCCCTGCGTGAGGTAGCGTTCAGCCCCGATATCAAAGTCCTGCCAGACGATTTCAAACCCGAATTTTTCTCCTGCCGCATCAAGGACTTTTTTTCCTTCCTGGATGATTTCAGGCCCGATGCCGTCCCCGCCTATCGATGCGATCCTGTGCATACCGGCACCTCCTTTAAATTCCGGGCATATTCAACAAGGCCGCCGGCATCAACGATGTCCTGCATGAACGCCGGGACAGGCTCAATCGGGTACTTCCTACCGTTGGATTCGACAGAGCCATCATGGATATTTACCGTAATGGATGCCCCGTCTGAAATGCGGTCTGCATCCGGGCATACAAGCGGGAGCAGCCCGACATTAATCGCGTTCCTGTAGAATATGCGGGCAAAAGATTGTGCGACAACCACCCGTATCCCTGCACCCGAGAGTGCGAGGGGGGCATGTTCCCTGGAAGACCCGCATCCGAAATTCTTACCCGCAACGATTACATCGCCTTTTTGTGCTTTTTCTGAGAATTCATCCCGCGTCCCTTCAAATGCATGTGATGCCAGCTCTTTCGGGTCATAGATAGTGAGGAACCTTCCCGGTATTATTGCGTCAGTATCGATATTGTCACCAAATTTCCAGACACGCATCAGTTACACCTCCCTTGGATCGGTGATTTCGCCATAGAGCGCACTTGCGGCTGCTGTTGCCGGTGAACAGAGATAGACAAATGCTTCCGTGCTCCCCTGCCGCCCCTTGAAATTGCGGTTCGAGGTCGAGAGTGATACCTCCCCGGGAGCAAGGAGGCCGAATGCCCCTCCCATACACGGACCGCAGCAGGGGGCTTCGACAAGAGCCCCGGCCTCGACAAATCGCTCAATTAACCCTGCTCTCAATACCTTCAGGTACTCGTCCCTCGATGCCGGGATTATTATGACCCTTACTTTTTCCGAGAATGAATTTTTTCCAAGGACTTCGGCTGCTTCGACAAAATCCTCAAAACGGCCGTTTGTACATGAACCTATGAACACCTGGTCGATATGTGTCCCGGCGACTTTTTCAACGTCAACCCCGAGATCGACGTTATGCGGGACTGCGACCTGTGGTGAAAGGTCACTGACATCATAGTCTTTCCAGCAGTAATACGTGGCATCTTCATCGCTTTTCAGGGGAAACGGAGTGATCTTCCGGCGTCCCCTGAAATACTCCCATGTCGTGGTATCGGGAGGTACAATTCCTGCTTTTCCTCCCATCTCGATTGCCATGTTGCAGCAGGTCATTCTCCCGGCCATATCGAGCCCTTCGACAGTCCCGCCGGTGAACTCGATTGCCTTGTAGGTCGCCCCGTCTGCACCTATATCATGAGCGATGGAAAGAATCAGGTCCTTGGCGCCCGTGCGGGACTGGAACTTCCCATGGACATCTGCCCGGATTGTTTCGGGGACCCTGAAGTAGAGTGCACCGTACTTGAGGACAAATCCCATGTCGGTAGACCCAATGCCGGTGGCAAATGCCCCCCCTGCACCATACATGCACGTGTGTGAGTCGGCACCGACAACGATCTCGCCCGGAGCTGCCCGGCCTTTTTCCATTACAACCTGGTGACAGACCCCTTCTTTAAGGTCGTAGTTGAGGATTCCGTGATCAAGCGCAAACTTTCTCATGTACACATGATTTTCTGCAGCCGGAATGGAATCAGCGGGGATCTGGTGGTCAAAGAGGAGAATAATTTTCTCTGGATCAAAGACCGAAGTGCCGTTCATTTCATAGAACTTTCGTATGGCAAGGGGTCCGGTGATATCATGAATCATTGCGCCGTCGACGGGTGCCATGACTACGTCGCCGGCCCGGGTCTCCCTCCCGCATTTCGATGAGAATATCTTCTCAACTACTGTTGCTCCCATGCAGTTTCACAGAATAATGGACTCTTAAGATTAATCTACTTTGGGTGGAGTGTTCCCTGCCCCAGACTTTTCAGAGCAGGTATCCGCATTTTATTTTTCTTCTGCAGATAATTGCAAATTTATTCGCAATCAAAGAAAAGTATTTGAATTTTCCGGCGGTATATCTGCCAGTGAGAAGAAATGTCCCGTAACATTATTGCAATCTGTGCAGCATGTCTCATCCTCTGTGCTGCGGTATGTGCCACCGTATCGGCACAGGCCAGTGACTGTCCATCTGACAGGATTATTTCCACCTCTGCGACAGGGGAGATGAAGGTGAACCCTGACAGGGCACAGGTGTCAGTATCGGTACAGACCGAGAACGCAGATGTAAAAGTTGCCCAGGGTGAGAATGCCCGGGTTATGGACCAGGTGAACCAGGCCCTCATTGCAGCAGGAATCCCTAAAGATGACCTGAAAACAACCGGATATTACATCTATCCCGTCTACGACGACAGCCAGGGCATTTTCGGACAGAAGGTGAAGTATTACCGCGTTACGAACACCCTGCAGATAACCTTAAAGGACGTCGGGAGGACGGGAGAGGTCATTGACATCGCCGTCGCGAACGGTGCGAACCAGGTCGACAGTATTGTATTCCTCCTCTCGGAAGAAAAAGAACAGTCGATCAGGGCTGAAGTACTGACAAAGGCGGTGAACAGGGCGAGATCGGATGCGGATGCAGTTGCTGCAGCGATGGGACTGACGATTACCGGGGTAAAGGAAGTCTCTGTCGGGAGCAGTTACCCGCCGGTCCTCTATGACAACTCACGCACCGCCGGTGCAGCCGAGATGAAAGCCGCCGTTCCAACGCCGATTGAGCCCGGGCAGCTGACCGTGACGGCACAGGTGTCTGTGATCTACCTGATCAACTAATTTTTTTTCGTCATCGCTATTCAGTGTGAGCTGTCAAATTCCTTTTTTGGTATGATATGTGAGGGCTGTTGCCGACACACCTCTGACAAGATGAACGTCGCCGACCCGAAAATACTGCGAAGGCCTCGCCTTTCGAATCCGGGGCGACGATTGCGGTCGTCAACAAAGATTGTACCCGGGTTCTCTGACGAAAGATGAGATAATTCTATGTGCCTGCTTACGGCGGAGATTCAGTGACTATTCGCCATCACCTCAAAGATTCAGGATTCTATAAACCCATGCAAAACAGCGAAGAGACAATTTTTTTGTCATCTATCCGGCAGGCAGGTATCCCGCCCCAATTCTGCCGGTTAAATCATGAGAGGTAAAAATCCAGGTAATGCATTAAATTATCTGGCATTCCACGACGAACCGGAGATAAAATGCGGTAATATTAAACCCGCATTTTTAAAAGTTGCAAATATCCGTCCTTTGATACTTAAGGTAACAACCAAAAATTCCGGGGTGTGCGAATATACAAATAATTTTAATGCGTTATCCGTATAGTAAGTAAAGGATTTTTCAATGGAACGTAACATTGGGTTCAAAGAAAGACGATATATCGAAGAATTGCGAATTCTTACAAAATCAACCGCTTTTGACTGTATTATCGACGACCGGTTCGACCGGGTAATCTATGTCGTCAAAAAAGGCGATATGGGGTTTGCCATCGGCAAAAAAGGGGAAAATATAAAAAGAATGCAAAATGTCCTCGGCCGGCGGATCGAGATGGTTGAATATGCCGAAGAGATGAATGATTTTATTGCCAACATTTTCAAACCAGCCGGGATCACAAAGGTAGAGATGGATAATGAATCCGGCACGATCAATGTTTTTGTAAAGAAAAGAAGCGATTTAGGTATTGCAATCGGTAAAGGCGGCTGCAACATTGAAAAAAGCAGGTTGCTTGTGCGCCGGTTCTACGGGTTTGAAATGGGAGATGTTTATCTGGAGGAAGGGAGCGAATGAAAAACGATGTCCTTGAAGAGCTATGGCAGGTCATCGATGACCGGTACAGGAATGAAAATGCGGATTCATACGTATCACGACTCTTCCGTGACAAGAAAGGGATTGACCGGGTCCTTGAGAAAGTCGGCGAAGAATCGACCGAATTTATCATTGCCGTGAAAAACGGCGAGCACTCCCGCACGGTCTCGGAGGCTGCAGACCTGCAGTTTCACCTGATGGTGGCACTGCGGGCTGCCGGTGTTGAATTTGAAGAGGTATGCAATGAGCTTGCATCCCGAAGACGTTAAACCCGGCCCCCGGCGACAAAATAATCGTTAAGGTCAACAAGGCGGGGAAGGTCCTGTGACGGCTGTGATGAAGACTCTGCAACTCCGTAATCTACAAAGATCTCTGTCTTTGTCCGGATGCTGATTGCAATCCCGTCACTCGGGCGGCAGTCAAGTGAAGTTTCATGGTCGCCGCACAAGAGGATCATTCGTGCATAATAAATCCCGTCTTCGAGAGAATCGATATACAGATTTTTTAATTGAATATCAAATTTCAAAAAAAATTCAACAAAGAGGTCATGGGTAAGGGGCCGGGGAAAAATCTCCCCTTTAATTGCGTTGTCAATCGAAACAGCCTCCCATAAACCGATAAAGATCGGGAGGAACCTGTCCTCGCCCGTCTTTAAAATGACTGCGGGTGATGACCCGGCATCCCCGACGGCGATATACACTCCCTTTACCTCTGAAAGAACTGCATCCATTGCCTGATATTTCCATCAGCACATGGAACCTTAAGGTTTGTTGCCCTGAGGTTCTGTTGCCTCGCGGTGCACGATAATGAGGCTTGAGATAAGGCCGAGCAGAATGTTGAAGTAATACAGGATAATCCTCCAGAGTACAACCAGGATTCCAAGGATCGAGGAATTAACGAAAATACCGTATAATGAAGTGGCGGTCAGCTCTGCGATTCCTGAACCCCCGGGGGTGAGGGGGATCATCATGATAATTGCAATAATTAACTGCACGATAAGTGATTCAATAAAAATCGGGGGTTGCCCAAGCCCCATCAATATAAATGAGACGATGATAAACTCGCAGAACCAGAAGAGTGCGGTGAATAAAAGTCCCCAGAGGACTCCGGAACGACCCTGTTTGACAAACAGGGTAAGCGTGGAATGAAAATTATCAACTTCGCAGTCGATATTTTCGACGAGGTGTTCTACCCGTTTACTCTCCCATTTGCGGGTGAACCACCCGGTCGTCTTCTGTATCAGGTTTTTCAGGACCTGTGGTTTCCGTACCGAATAGATGAAAATGACCATCATCACGGTAATGAAGATCCACGTGGCATAAAGGAAGTATGAAAAGACTGACCCGACACGGTGCCATTCGCTCCCGAGCACGAGCATGAAAAATGCCCCGCCGAGACCGAGAACGATGCCGTCCAGGATACGTTCGGTAATAACAATTGCCGTTGCATCGCCGATTTTGACGCCTTTTTTATAGAGTTCGTGGATCCTGACCGGTTCACCGCCTGCCTGCGAAGGAGTGAGTGCGGCAACGAGCATATTGGCAAAGACAAGGTTTAGGCTATAAAAAAAACCCACCCGGTAACCGAGTGACGAGCTCATGAACTTTATACGGAGGGCCCAGAACGCAAGTGCCAGCAGGTGGGTGCAAAGGGCAAGCAGGAAGAAGAATACGTTGAGCTGTTTCAGGTACGTAAACGTGGTGGCATCAACGGTAAAATAAAGGACTGCGACAAGCACAATTGTGGAAAAACCAACCGATATCCATAACCACTTTTTTTGATTTTTATCCATCAGAGGTTCCCCGTAAATGTCGCTGCCTGAAACAGAACAGCGGGAAATGTATTCATAACTGGTGTCAGGGCAGACTATAAAGGTGTCCAAAAAAAAAAACAATGGATGTATGAACCGCCCACCGGGACGCCCCCCCTCAATACAGGGGACCGGGTGATTAATCCCAGGCAGCGGATTGATATATGCCGGTAAAAGGGAAGAATTGCACGACCGGGAACATATGCAACCCATCAGGACACATTCCATGATACGGCAACAGAGGGAACGGGATGTATTTCCTGTTCTGGTACCACTTCCAGCTGCCGGTTATCCTGTTCAACAGACCGTGAGTATGCAGGAAAATAATCCCGGGATCGTTGCGGTTATATGGTAAACAGGTCCTGTGACCCGCATATCCTGAAAAAGCCTGTTCTTACTCCGCAATCAAGCCAGCCGTAACCGTATGAAAAACAGGCAAGCGGGAAACCGCTCTCTGTCCTGTTGTTCGAATATATGCCCCAGGAATGGAAAAAGCGCGCCACAACCAAAAGCCGGTCAGCGATCATATATGCATCGGTAGCCTGTTCAGGTGCGATATCGACAGACAAAATGGCCCGCCTGAGCATATTCTCGTACCGTCCGGTCTTCTCATCGAGCCGTATCGTATTATCTTTATCAAAAGAACCGGTTACATCGGGCCATGTCCGGTTGTAATAAGGGGTTGTCAGGAGCCCGAGGCAGCACCCCGTATCAAGCCATCCCATGGCGTACCAACAGCCGGCAAGAGAATTGACCATGTCTCCTGCCTCGAAAAAAGAAATTCCGTCATGCCGGTAGGCAGTGACCATCTCCAAAATATCATCTGCAAGCACGGCAAGGGCTGATCGGCGGGCGATTCCCCTGGAAATACCCCCTGTTCTGTAAATCAGTTCTGACCAGCCGTCAATAGGGATCATAACCCGGCAAACATCTCCAGGTACTCGCGTTCCATGATGTGCAGATCTCCCGGTACTACGAGGATATGAAGTGGCGGGCCAAGGTCAACGGATTTCATCTTTGCGGCATCCCCTGCAGCAAGACGTGGGTCCTCTGATCCCGCCCGTGCAATGCCGACGTAGAGAGGGATTGATATGCCCCTCTCTCCCGCCATTGTATCGAGAATCGAGACTGCATCAGGAACGGTCATGAACCGTCCGGGCTGGATATCAAGATAGACCAGTGTATGAAGATCGAGGGCAAGGTTTTTTGCAATAACCTCAAGGGGTGTTGTCGGGGCCCATTTTTTATGCGGGAACGGGAGGGAACATGATTTCCCGAACCGGTAATTCTGAAGCCCTGAAAGTCCGCATACCGCACTGGAAATCGAAGCACCGTGGATAATGGCAGTATTGATTCCAAGCTGGCAAGCCCGCATCCGCAGGTCCATATGAGTCGTCGATACCATGGGGTCTCCCCCGGTCAGAAAGACCACCTCTTCTTTTTCAGCACGGAGAAGGAGGTCTTTTGGGGTTTGTTCAACATCTTCTCTTGAGAGGACGGTGACCGCTTTATTGTAAAAATCCTCCATCTCCTGAAGCGTAGTCCCCATCAATGCGGATGTATAGGCTTCGAGGACCACGTAATCAGCTTTTCGTATGCATTCGAGACCTTTTACCGATATATCCCGGTGGTCATACAGTCCAAGACCGATGAATGTAAGCATGATATAACTCTCCCTGGCACCCCTTGATCCCTGTTGTAAAAAATTCGTGGCGTATCAGAACGGGTATGTGGTGATACAGTGTACCAACGCCTCGACGACCCGCCTGACATCCGATCGCCTGAGTGCAGATATGAAATGTACCGGCACGTCTTCCTTCAGGTGCAATGAATCGCGGATCCCGGCCTCACTGAGTGTATGGGGAAGATCGCATTTGTTCGCAGCGATAACCATGGGGATCAGGTTTACTTTTGCAAGTTCCATGAGTGTCCTGACCCGGTCCATCTGTTCGGGACGGGTGACGTCAATTACCATAACCACCCCCATCGCGTGGCTCGCAAGCTGGGGAAGGATGGGGTCGAACCGCGGCTGGCCTGGGGTCCCGTAGATGGTAATATCAAAACCCTTGAAATGCAGCCACCCAAGGTCCATGGCGACGGTTGTAGCGGCCCCCATTAAGTCTTTCCGGTCCCCGGAAATCCCCCTGTCCGATGCCTGGTTTACGAATGTGGTCTTTCCGGAAGCCGGCGGGCCGGTGACAATAATTTTTGGGATGTAGAGGCTGATGCTGTTGTTTGTGATGATATAGGGTATAGAGCGCCGGGGCATATTTGACCACGAGGTATATTCGAGTGTGAAAAAATTGAAATATGGAACGGGTGTAAAACCTGATTTAAGAGATACGATGAGGTCAAAAGAAAAGTCGGAAGAAAAACGGGATAGGAGCTCATCGCCCTCAAGATTCAGGTGTTCAAGCACAACAGTCGGCTTTCGATCGCCGACAGTGATGTCGAGTACCCCGAGTCCTTCTTTCAGACCCAGGTCCTCATAAATCAGGTCATAATATACAAAGATAATATCAATGAGGTTCTTTTCACAGGTCTCACTGATGAGCGATTTCCATTCTTTTGCCTCTTCAGCCCTGACATGATATTTTTTATGAATATATTCCCTGACACTGCTGTCCAGAACAACAATGCGGTCCTTGTAATCATCGATATCGACAT
>JBFYKV010000104.1:0-17877 GCA_041305745.1 Methanoregulaceae archaeon
GCCCTCCATGCAGTTCAGATTTCAAAAAAGAAAGATTCTGTCTTAGTGTTCTTCTCGGTGCTCGACTGGAACGAGGCACGTGCACTTTCATTTAATTTCTGTGCCCAGAGCGATCTCTGCCATATGATCAAGGACCACGAGGAGAAGATCTGGAGGGACATGCGAAAGAGCATCAACAGCGAGATGAATGAGCTCATCACCTATTATGCCAGGGAGGATGCCCGCTGTTCAACAAAAATTGTTGAGGGAACCGTCCGCGACGAAGTAATAAAGGAAGCAAATAACGGGGATTATTTCCTGATTGTCATGGGCGCATATGGTAAATCAGGCAAGTCACACACCGGTACATTATCAGAACAGGTCGCAGGTCGTATAGATCCCCCGCTCCTGATTGTAAAATAAAAAATTATGGCCGGTTTTAAAAATTTTTTCCCGGCCTGTCAGGTGGCCGCGTCAATACACTCTTCGAGCGTACCGATCCGCACCGCTGCCCCGCACATATTCGGGACATAGGCAAATGCCTTCCCGCTGTTGACCATGATGGTCTGGTATTGTTCCATGACAGGTGATACCACCATGCAGGTGTCGGCATAGACGCGGGCCCCGCTCTGCTCGATTCCTCTCACTGGATCAAGATTTTTCAGAATGACACCCCGTGAAGCAAAGATATAGACCGGAATTTTAACATTTTTCCCTGAAAGGAGATCTGCAATCCGTAAGAGCTCTTCGGGTGAGCAGTGGGGGCACCCGATCGCGACCGCATTCACCGGCACGTCTTCAAAGATCTTCATGATATCAGCCCGGTCCACGGTGATCTTCTCAAGCCCGGACGCATCATACTTAAAAATGCGGGATTCGGGAGTAATCCCATCCACGTGGAAGAGTGCGACCGCACCTGTTGCAGCCATTGCAGCGCCCATGGCCTTTAAATGGTCACGCTTTGGCCTTATCCCAAAGAAAACGGGTATTTTATTCCCGACACATTTTCCGGCATGGTACCCGAGTGCCCCGTAACAGGCGGTCTCATCATCGTTTTCCATACCGCGTACCTCTATTGCTACCTGCGGCTGCCGGTTTTTCACAAGATGCAGCCCAAATTCAGGGGTTTTTCCGATAATAGCTGCGGCGAGGGCGCTCGGGCCCCCTTCCCGGTTTGTACGGGCCCCGATAACCGAATTTGCGTATGCAACTGCTGACGATTCTGACCATGCGAGATGGTCCCCGTAACTGGTAATATGGAGGTAATAGGGAGTGCAGGTGCACTCCATCTTCACGCCGAGGCGCAAATAGGCATCGATTACCTCCTGTTGCTTCTGTGCAAAGCCGGGCTCGATCCCCATCTCTCTCCACCGCATCCTGTCCATCCCCACCGGGTTGAGGACAGTTGGCACGGCTACCCGCGCATCGAGGCTCTGGAGCCATTTGAGACCCCATTCCCCGATTGTCTTGTATGATGCGCCGCTTACCTGCGCACTCCGGATAGGGACCATCCGCTCCGCTCCAAAGACTTTCCCGAGCGCGACGAGGATCTCCATCATCTTCGCCCTCGTCTCGCCGTATTCACCTGAAAGTATCAGTTCATCGTCTTTATCGAGGTACATGATCAGTCCCACCCGGCCCTGATAAATTCCTCTTCACGACCCATGACCATGGTGGCATCGACACCGACCTTGACATTCGTTCCGTCTTCGGCCTGGCACGGATCAAGTGACGACCCCCTCGCGCCGGTGATGACCATCACGTCCCGGTCACCCCTGACCCGGGTGGCAATGGCAAATTCTACCTCTTCCGGGTTCGTCGGATCGATATCCTCGTCCACCACGACAACGTGTTTCAGCGAAGTATGCGCTGCAAATGCAGCCATTATCGCGTTTTTGGCGTCACCCTGGGTGTTCTTCCGGATCTGCACGACTGCATGGAAATACCCGCAGCCGCCGGTCGTGAGCACCACGTTCCTGACCTGCGTCACACCTGCCACTGCCCGGAATATTGTCGGTTCGTAGGGTGCCCCCATCAGTATCTTATGTTCGTTTCCTCCAGGCAGGATCCCGTGGTAGATGAAACCCGGTTTTATATGCATCCCTGTAAATTCGATGACCGGCTGATTACGGATAACATCATAGGTCCCGGATATATCCACGAACGGCCCTTCCGGCGTGCACTCAGCACCGATGTATCCTTCGAGAATGATCTCGGCATCGGGAACTATCACCCCGTTCGAACACTTCCTGACATGGATCTCACCGCCGAGGAGCTCTGCCGCATACGCAAGCTCTTTTCCTGCCGGCACCCTCGTGCAGCTCGCAAAGGTGACTGCCGGGTGGACACCGATCACCACCGCCACCGGGAGCCGGTCACCATTTCCAAGGGCATTCTTAAGAAGCGTATGGGTGTGACGCCCTTCAACCAGCCGTGCTGCGACACGTTTTTCGTCAAGTTTGAGCATGCGGTGTATAGAGGCATTTTCAACGTCGTCGTATTTTGAAAAGACAATCCCTGCCGTTATATATGCACCTGCATCGTTTGGGAAATGTTTCATTACCGGGATTTTTGAGAGGTCCGGGGCAGTACACAGGACCGTGCCGTCCCGCACCACGTCACCATGGTATTCAGCCCGTGACAGCCGGCTTACTATTTCACGTTCATCGATCCCGATGGCCTTTGCAAGTGACGCACGGGTCGCGGTGACGTTCATGACTGCGCGTGCACCGCCGATATTGTGGAAAAAAAGGATTTTATTGGTCTTACTTGCCATTTTAGGGGCTGCAAACTCCTCGTTGCAGGGTTCCTCGATATCGATGACCTCCCCGCATTCCCTCATCTGTTCGATAAATGTGCGCATGACTCTCACCCAGCTGTCCGGGAACGCGATCTGAAACTATTGGCAGATCAGGTGCGGCTCCGGCCTCTGTTGAGCATTCATTGGGCTTTAGATCTAATAAAAGAACTGAGCAGGGCTCACCCGGGCGGCACCATGCACCTGAGATACCCGGCTGCCACTCTCCCGGCCCCGGTTATAGTGGATGAATCGTCTGGAGGAGGACCCCGTTTTTCACTATCCTGATAGTCCCCCCGCTCGATGAGACAACAATCCCGATCGAGCGGGTCTCCCGCGTGAGTGCAGCCACCGATGTATGGCGGGTCCCGAACCCCTTCGGGAGGTTCACCTCACCGGTGTCGATTGTGATGAGCCTGCCTGCGGCCTCGGCCACCCCGTCGTCGCTTATCACGAATATCCCGTCAATCCGTGAGAATTCCTTGATATTTTCCTTGAATAGCGGGTCGGTCACCATCTTCTCTGACGGCGGGTGGCCCTCGAAGGGATTAAGGATAAGCTGGCGTGAACGCTGCATTACCTGATCGGCATCCCCGAGGACGAGTGCGGTACCGACGGGTTGTCCTTCCCGCCCTTCACGGGACAGGTCTTCGGCAATATCAAGAGCGGCCTCGAATACGGCAGGGCGAACCGATGTACCCTGTATTACGGATGCCGAGAGTTTCCTGTTTAATGCAGCTCTTCCTGTGTATGGCATCCGTTTTACCGGGCCCGGGCCGCCAATAAATGCCCGCGACCCGTATCGCATTACAACAAGCGTTGCAAGGATAAAGACGGCACTTACCACGCCGACAAGCCAGGAAAGTACCTGGAGGTCATACGACCCTGACTTTTTTGTTGACGGGGTTACGGGGGTTTTGGTGACGGATGCAGACGGTCCGGCCATACCTGTGGTCTCATATCCGGATATTTCACCGGGAACACCTGCCACGGAAAATGGCGTTTCCGTCCCGGCAGAATCAGCCTGCGAAAAAAAGTCAATCCCGGAGCTGTTTCCTGCTGCCTGGAGGATCCCTTCCATCGAAGAGGCAATGTCGGCAGAGTCCTGTAAATGTTCAATCATACCGGACGACGCCGAGGAAAAAGGTGACTCCGCCTTCTCAAAAGATAGTAAAAAATCGTGAGCTTCCTGGTTAAAAGGGCCCGGTTCTGCATTAGCACTGGTTCCTGACATCCCCGGGATGAAAATCAGCGCAGTAAAAAGAATAAAAAATACGAAAACGGTCCGCCTGTGCATGCAACAATTACTCTGTTTCATTGTTATTTACCTGAAATGATAAATAATCATTGAATTGATTGACTCTGATATTCACACCTGCCAGGTATGTCCTTCGCCGGTACGATCTATGAGACAGGGTAAAAAAACTAAAATTCGGAGATATTTTTACAGGCAAAAATGGTCAGACTCTCGGCGGCGAATAGAACCGGAACCGGAATTGTGATTCCTCGAGTTTTCGAGCACTTGCAGGATCTAGGTCTTTTCGTACTGCCCTGACAATATTATTAAGGATATTCAACTGCTTCAGCACTTCGTAATCGCTCTCCTGGCACTCGTTTAAAAAATCGAGCAACTCGTTCACGTGCTTTAAGACCTCTTTGCCTGCTACGATATTCAACCGGTTCAGAGTGTAGGCAAGGTGCATCTTTGCCCTGTCGAGCTTATACCCGTCATCACCTGCGACATTCAGTTCGGTAATGGCATGGAAGAGCTCCTCGTAGACCTTTTGCTTATACCTGTTCCTGACCAGCGTCAGTTCCCGGCCCTGCGTCAGGAAATATGTAACGCAGAGAGCGGCAACAATTATTATAACCCCTGTTGTTACGACAATCCAGTATTCCAGCACAAAATCCCCCTCGCTGTGAGTTTTGTTTTATCGCTCATAAATTTTTGTTTTTAAATTCCGGGAGCGGTGTGGGATGTGACGCTGACCCCGACATCCCCGCTGTTTTTTTTTAGGTGCGCTCCCAGCACTGGAGCGTATCCTGCATGGTTACCGGTTTTATCCGGATAACTTCCCGTGCGGCCGCTCCGACCCTGCTCCGGAACTCGGGCAGGGTGTAGACACCAAGCCTCCACTGCCCTCTCCGCGTCTCATTTAATGTATGCAGAAGGGGTGATACTTCCTCAAGGCCAAGAAGCCGGTGCTGGTTTTTTACCTGCACGTGAATTGACATATCCCCGGGAAAACGGGGTATATCGACAAGCACTTCGTGGGGTTCGAGACCGGCATACTCCGCGATGGCAGCTGCCAGCAGCCTCATTTTTTCATTCGTGCAGTTCGCCGCCACCGCTGAGGCGTTGACCTGTTCCTGCCCGATATAGAGGGCCCGTTTGTACATCTTTCTCTTATACAGCCGGTCTGCCATCCCTGCGGCAATGGGGGATACTGAACTGGAGAGTTCGTGCATGCATTCTGCATCGTCTTTTTTCATCAGTTTCTCCGCCGTTCCCGGACTGCTCTCCATCACATGTGACCAGACCGCCTGGCGGAACATCATCTCTGCAATCCTGCTGACATGGTGAAAATAGACGGCAGGCCTCATCAGGGTACGGGCAATCAGGAGCGAGTCCGCCGCATTGATACCGCTCTCGTGCAGCACGACGCTCCCATCGGCCAGTATCGTGCTGCGAATCAGCCGGTGAGCGTCCACGGTACCGTATGGTGCACCGGTATAGTGGGCATCCCGCAGCAGGTAGTCCATCCGGTCTACATCCAGTTCGCCGTGTATGATTCCGGAAAGCGGATGTATGCCCTGGATGAGGTCCGTTACCTCGTCAACCGGTATACCCTGTTCATCGAGGATATCAGGTATAACATCGTCCTCCAGCACCGGGGATATATCGTGGTGGGACCGGCTGCAGAACTCCTCCATCGCGGGCTCGACAGAATGCGAAAAAGGCCCGTGCCCGACGTCGTGGAGGAGCGCTGCAGCCACGACGAGCCGGTGGTCATCCTGGCAGAGGTCAAGCTGGCGGCACATCACGTCTGCAAGGTACATGGTCCCGAGCGAATGTTCGAACCGCGTGTGGTTTGCCCCCGGATAGACAAGGTACGAAAAACCCAGCTGCTTGATATACCTGAGCCGCTGGAGCATGGGTGAATCAAGAAGCGGCAGAATACAATCATCGACCTCGATATACCCGTGGACCGGGTCCTTGATGATTTTCATCAGAATAATAAAGAATCTTGATATAGAGGTGATAAAAGTATTGAGTGATGATAACCTTCCTTTCCGGTGGGACCGGCACTCCGAAGCTTATCCGGGGCATGAGGAGATTTCTTGATGATGAAGAGATCTCTGTCGTTGTAAATACCGCAGAGGACATCTGGACCGGCGGAAGTCATCTCTCTCCCGACATCGATACGGTGATGTACCTCTTTTCCGGGGATTTAAACACTGATACCTGGTGGGGAATAAAGGGAGATACTTTTGTCACCCACGAACAGCTCATCCGGCTTGGGGTGGATGAATTTATCGCCCTCGGCGACCGGGACCGGGCAACAAATATCGCCCGTGGGGAATTCCTCCGCAACGGTGCAACCCTGACGGAAGCGACGAAAAGACTCTCGAAGGTGCTCGGCGTCAGGGCCTGTGTCCTTCCCATGACTGACACGGTTGTAACCACGCTCATCCGGACCGGAGGCAGGCTGATTCATTTCCAGGAATACTGGGTGAAACACCGGGGAACGCTTCCGATTGAGGAGGTCGTGCGGGAACCCGCAGTTCCCCCCGTGGCAACACCTGAAGTGATGAAAGCGCTCCTCGACAGTGAAGCAGTCATTATTGGTCCGAGCAACCCCGTCACCAGCATCCTCCCCATCCTGGAATGCGAAGGGGTGACCGGGGCACTGGAGAAGGCACACGTTATTGCGATCAGCCCGTTCATTGGTGATACCCCCGTGAGCGGGCCTGCAGCCCAGCTGATGCAGGCACGGGGAATGAAGCCTGATACAGTGGATACCTTCCGGTTATATGAGAAATTTACTGATATTTTCATCCAGGATATACGTGATACCCATCATTTTGACGGGTCTCTCTCCTTCGACACCCTGATGACCGGGCCGGACCAGAGCGCCGCGCTCGCAGAGCATGTCCTGCGCCTCGTGCGTCATTAGCCTCTTCATACCCCGCATTCTTTTTCTTCCGGAATTCGATAGATATTAAAAGGAAATCAAACAGATAATCGATTGAGATGGAGCGAATATGGGGGTAATGAAATCTTTACGGGGGGTCCTCGCCGGAGAAACACCGGGAGATGACCCCGAAACGGGCACCGGAGCCCGTGATATGGAACATGTCTTAAAGGCGCTGACCTATGGCGACGTTGACGACCGCCTGAATGCCATACGTGCGGTAGGAGAACTCGGCGAGTCATTTCTCGTTCCACTGGTAAAAGCACTAGAAGATGAATACTGGATCATCAGGCGGGGGGCATCAGACACACTTGCAAAGATCGGCCCTGCCGCAATCGTTCCCCTCATCGGGATTCTCAGTTCAGAGAACCCTGACACACAGAGAGAGGCCCGGAGGGCGCTCGTACTGATAGGTGAACCTGCAGTTGAACAACTGGTCCGGGCGATGCAGGACGAAAACAAGTATGTCAGGCGGAGCGCTATCGAAATTCTCGGGATTATGCGCGTACCACAGGCCGTCCCCGGCATCATTGCCGCACTTACCGATGAAGATCCGCTTGTACGGCAGCAGGCTGCCATTACTCTCCGGAATTACAGCCAGCCTGATTCGGTGAATTCCCTGATCCGGCTTCTCAAGGACGAGAACGGCTATGTACGGATGGCCGCCGTGGAAACGCTCTGTGTCATAGGACTGCCATCCATTGAGCCGCTGATTGCTGCCCTTGCAGAAAATGATGCTGAACTCCAGCAGCGCGCCTCGCTTGCCCTGACCTCCATCGGACCCCCCTCAGTCGAATACCTCATTTCAGGACTCGAGAACGAGAACACCGGAATAAAGCGGTGTTGTGCATACATTCTCGGCCGGATATGCGATACCCGCGCAATACCAGCACTGGTCCTGTTACTCGGCGATCCTGACAGGGATGTAAGGCGTGAGGCCGTTGCTGCACTGGCCGGAATGGAGGATGATTCCGTTCCCGCACTCGCACGGGCATTCCATGACGGTGACCAGGTCGTCCGGAACGGTGCGATGGAGGCGTTATGGAGGATCGGACCGCGGGCTACACGCCCGGTCGTCGATATGCTCTCTGATCCGAAGTCAGATATCCGTAAACGTGCTGCGCTCCTCCTTGGTGAGATCGGAGATATCAGCTCGGTCGAACCGCTCGCACGGGTCCTGACCGACGACAGCCCGGGGGTCAGGAGAGAAGTCTTCGAGGCAATCGAGATGATAAAAATCCGTAGCGGGTATTCACGCCCGGTCCAGGAGATTAAAAGCGGTGAGGATGACTATCCCCAGAACGAAGACCGTGTGAAAAAGAGAAGCTGGTAACCGGATACTCCTTTTTCAGGGCAAAACCCTGTACACCCCGTCTCATGAAATACCGCCATACCCGGATGGTGTTTCATTCAACAAGGACAAACGATGAACTCAGTGCGTATGCCTTCACCGTGATCCCGCTGATCGAGACAAGGTAGGTATCCGGTGCCAGGTTGCCCGTATCGAGCAGGTAACTCCAGCTGTTTACACTGTCCAGGTTCCCTTTTTTCACGATGACAACCGCAGAAGCACCGTAAAAGCGGCTTTCTTCGCTCTTGTTCGTCGGTCCGAACGAAGCGGACGTCACCTCGATCAGGACCTGGTTGCCGGGACTGAGAATTGTTGTCCCGGAAATGAGGACCTTGTCACCCACGTGGTAGATTCCTCCAGGGACAAACGTGATGTTCCCTTCAACCGCTTCCTGGAGCGGGGTCCGGAGCGAACCGGACTGATCCGGGGTAGAGGCCGGCGATGTGATTTTTGTGGTGACATCAGGGAATGGTGTCAGGGAAGCCGAAGGTATACTGGTAACCGGAGAATCGGCTCCCGGTTTACTTTCAGGGAAGTGATTCCAGGTGCAACCGCTCAATAATACTGCAAAGAAAATAATGAAAGCAAATACCGCTCCTGTCTTCATCTCAAGAACTCCTGTCGTTCACTCACTATCAGGCTTTGAAGGGTGTGTTCTTATAATTTTGTGGAGCTGCTTTTTGTTATTATCCCGCCCCGTCCTTCCCGTCTCACTCACGAGGGAGATTTTTGTTTCAGGAACCCAGGGAATTGTATCGATTTTGCAGGTTTTATCCCCGGTCTCTTACCAGGATGATCCCCCTAAGTTAAATTCCCGCCGGCCGGGGACCGGTATCAATTCTGGTTTCCACAGCATTTTTCATTCCTGACCAGTATACAACATATACAGAAGTGTCGCAGCCTGCACCAGAAAGCGGATAACAAAAAAATGCCGGGTTGGCTGGTGCCGGATACCATATGTACCGGAAGAGGACAGTATCCGGAAAAAGAACCACCCGCACCGGTACTACACCACTTTTAAGTGAAGGTCATAACAACTGCATGTGCAACAGGGAACGATCACAATGACCGAAAATGAACCGTGCCTCCGTGAAGAGGTCATGCTGAAATTAAACGCAAAATACCCGGTTATGAAAAATATGTACGGTATCCGGAAGATCGGAATTTTTGGATCGGTGGCACGGGGGGAGGAGACCGGGACAAGCGATGTGGATATTGAAGTGGAATTCGAGCCTGCTTCTGATAATTTCCCAAATTATTACCGCCTGCTCTGTTTTTTAGAGGAACTGCTCGGCAAACCCGTAGATCTTGTCACGACACGGGTCCTTGATTCCTATATCCGACCTGACGTTTCGGATTCCCGTGCAGAACTGAACCGTGACCGGGTATATATCACCCAGATACTCGACGAAATTTTATTTCTCATGCAGCGCAGCAGGACCATGACGTACAAAGAATTTTTAAGGGATGAAATTGTCAAACGGGCCGTGGCCCGGAGTCTTGAAATAATCGGCGAATCTGCACGAAACATCTCCCCGTCGTTCCGGGTGGCCCATACCAGCATACCGTGGGACGAACTCGTCGCCATGCGCTATCGTCTCATTCACATGTATTTTGGAATAGACTGGCACCTTGCATGGGGCATTCTTGAAAAAGAGATCCCGGCACTTGATCCCCCGCTTCGGAATCTGCTCAGGCGCATGTGAAAATCCCACGTATAATTTCCAAAAGCGGCACATATTCAATCCAGTATTGTTTATTATACTTGAACAGTAAGTTTCATATCCACATACCCGGTAACCCGGTGCACGCGGTCATATACAGACTACATCGGACCTGACCGGACAGGCTGAATATCACAATCCCCGGCGGAATTACATGAGCTCCCAGTATAACCTTTCCCCGCCCCTGCGCGACCTTCTCGCTTACACCGAGCGGGAACTGGGTATAGATATTATTCTTCACCGCCAGACCGATGTCCCGCCACAGGGGCTTTTAATCGATGATTTTACCTACGACACCGGCAAGAATGTCATAGCGTTTTCAAGTTCCCAGCTGGGCCTTCTCAAGGACTTTGTCATCACCCAGAACTGCTACCGCCTCCTCTTCCGGGGAATGGCTCACCGGGCAGGAAAATACCGCCTCCTCTCATTCAATGAAGAAGGTGCCACAACCGGCATGCAGCAGGTTTACCTCGATACTTTAAAAGACGAAAATACCCGGAACATGGAACTCTGGAGAAAGAGACAGCTGCTGTTTTATCTCTACATGATGTTCCATGAAAGTCTCTCGGACCTGCCCTGGAGCGTACTGGCAAATATCGTAATCGCAAAAAAATACCCGGTGATGAGGAATGCGCAGGTCTATTACCTTATCAAGGAGAGCATGCGTGACATGCATGACCTTGTCCCTGTGAAAGATTACCTCCCGCAGCGCTACTTTGTCATGCACAACGGGATGTATTACGCCCGGGATATGATTCTTGCATACGTCCTTTCAGAATTCAAGTTAAACCCGGTGATCAATATCCCCGAGCTGCAGAAGTTCCGGAACCTTGACGTAAAAGAGATGATGACCCACCGGTGGA
Organism: Methanoregulaceae archaeon; assembly: GCA_041305745.1. Taxonomy (GTDB): domain Archaea; phylum Halobacteriota; class Methanomicrobia; order Methanomicrobiales; family Methanospirillaceae; genus UBA467. The sequence continues at coordinate 10,911 of JBFYKV010000104.1, forward strand.
GCCGCTCGATCTGGTACCATACAAAGATGGTGGGGGATGCAATGTCCAATATCCTCAAACTCACGATAAATATCGATTTTGAACGCCAGCACGATGAACAGTATTACCTCGATATTTTTGAGTGCGGGGTCGACATTGTCAATCGCTGGATGGCAATGATGGCGATGCAGGACTGGTATATCTGGGGTACTCCCGAACACCTCCGGGAAGCAAACAAACGAAAGGATACAATTGAAAAAACTGCTCAAAAAGACGTAATTGGAGAATAGTTCATATATAACTCTTTAATCCTGTTTTTTAAATTATGAAAATTACACGCATGCAAATGACCGTGCCTTTTTAACTGGCATCTTCTCATGCACAAAACCAATTATCTCCCACACCGCATATCTATAGGATTTGATATGCGAATACCAATACAGGCAGTGACCCCAAAAACCGGTTCAGCTGAAATTGTCGGCTGGGTGCATGAAGTCCGGGACCTCGGCGGGCTTGCATTCTTCTTAATCAGGGACCGTACCGGGATAATTCAGGTCACAATCCCAAAGAAAAAAGCATCTGAAGCGATTTTATCCGCGGTCAAGGAAGTATCACGTGAATCGGTTGTCCGGGTCTCAGGCGTGGTAAAGGCGATTGACAAAGCACCCGGAGGACGGGAGCTGGTCCCTGAAACGTTCGAGATCATCAGTAAAAGTGAGAGTCCCATGCCCCTCGATGTCGTTGAAAAAGTGCCGGCCGAGCTTGATACACGCCTTGATGCACGGTTCCTTGATGCACGGCGCCCACGGGTTGCTGCCGTTTTCCAGGTCCGGAGTGCCGTCATGCACGCCATCAATGATTTCCTCTTCTCCCGGGATTTTATCAGTATCTCGACACCAAAGATTGTCGCGGCAGCTACCGAGGGCGGGACAGAGCTCTTCCCGATTGCGTACTTTGAAAAAGAGGCATTCTTAAACCAGAGCCCGCAGCTCTACAAGCAGATGATGATGGCGGCCGGGTTTGAGAAAGTCTTCGAAATCGGCCCGATATTCCGGGCAGAGGAGCATAACACCACCAAACACTTAAACGAGGCCACATCGATCGATATCGAGGTCTCTTTTGCAGACCACCTCGATGTAATGCAGCTCCTTGAGGACCTGATTATCAGGATCTACTCACAGGTGGATGAGACCTGCCAGGGAGCACTTGAAAATATTGAAATCCGGGACTTCGAAGTCCCAAAAGCCCCGTTCCCGCGCCTTTGTTACAGCGATGCAATTGAGATCGCACAGAAAAAGATTTCAGACCCGATAGAATACGGTGACGATATCGGTTCAGCAGCAGAACGTGCCATTGGTGAAGAGATGGGCACCCACTATTTCATTGTCGACTGGCCGACTGCAATCCGCCCGTACTACGCAATGCCCTGCGAGGACGACCCGGAGATCTGCAAGGCATTTGACCTTATGCACCCCCGGATGGAACTTTCGAGCGGCGCACAGCGGGTGCACCAGCACGACCTCCTTGTCAGTCAGATCCGGTCAAAGGGGCTCAATCCCGACAATTTTGAGTTTTATTTAACACCCTTCAGGTATGGCATGCCACCCCATGCAGGCTGGGGTCTCGGTGCTGAACGCCTTGTGATGACCATGCTCGGCCTCCCGAATGTCAGGGAAGCAGTACTTTTTCCCCGGGACCGTCACAGACTTGTTCCATGATGTTTCCCTTCAACGATATCCTCCTCCCCACCACGGTGGTGGGGAGCTATCCTGCAGAAAAAGGGCACGGGCTCTCTGCACTTCTTGATCCCTATAAAAAAGCGGTCAGGACGGCAATACAGGAACAGATCAGTGCCGGAATCGATATCATCTCTGACGGGCAGGTCAGGGGTGATATGATACAGGCATTTACCTCGCACCTGCCGGGCATCAGGGGCCAGGATGTTATCAGCCGCGTGCTTCCGTCACCCTCTGAAATAACCGTATCTGATACAAAATATGCCTGTTCGCAGGCACGTTATGTCAAGGGTATCATTACCGGCCCGACCACACTCTCGCACGGCCTCCATATCTCCACGCCAATGTACAGGAACCGTGAAGAACTCTCGATCGATCTTGCCCATGCCCTTGCAAAAGAGGCGGTCGCCCTGCAGTCGGCAGGTGCGGCGATAATCCAGATCGACGAACCGATCTTCTCGACGGGAATCGCAGATCTCAGCGCAGGAAAGGCCGCCATCTCTGTCATCGTCTCGAAAATTAAGATCCCGGTCTGTCTCCATGTCTGTGGTGATGTTTTTTCTGTTATCGATGAGGTCCTCGCCATGCCCGTTCATATTCTCGATTTTGAATTTTCGAAAAACGAACAGAATATCGGGGTTATATCTAAAAAGGACCTCGGAAAACGAATGATAGGGTTCGGGTGCGTCGATTCCGGGAGCCCTGATATCGAGAGCGCCGGGACTATTAAAAAGCGTATTCTCAAAGGGACCGAGCTCTTTGATCCCGCCAGCATGCTGATCGACCCTGACTGCGGGCTTCGCATGCTGCCACAGGGTACCGCATACCAGAAACTGGTCAACATGGTTGCCGCCACCCGTGAAGTCAGGGAAGAGATTTGATACCTTTTTTATTTTCGTTTCCAGACTTCCATGGCACCCGTGGCAGGGGTGGTATACTCTATTTCTGATGCGACAAATTTCAGGATAACATAATCCGGATTATCAACCGCTTTGAAATACTGTTCAAACATCGGGTTCCAGTACTTCTTCTTTGTTGCGAGGTCCCCGTGCACTTCCCCTTTTGCCGTGATGACGACATACGGATCGGTATATTCTTTCCCGGACCAGATCGAGATGGCAACATGAGGGATTTTTTTTAAGTGTTCCACTTTTCGTGAGGTCGTCGTTGTCCCTGCAATAAGGGTCATGTCGTCAAAACCGGTTATTACCATGAACCGTACGGCAGGCTTTCCTTCCGAAATCGTTGCGATGGCACCGACATGGGGGCCTCCGATTACATCCAGTATCTTCTCTTTGAGTCCCATGCGGAACAATCCGCATATAGAAGTATTATACTTTTTGGGAGAACGAAACTGAAACCTATTTTGCAATACGTCTGCAACAGCTACACAGGAAATTGCCAGCCACAGATACCATTCAGATTGACAGGATCATCAGGTCGGACCGGAGGACTATTGCACTGGTGATGGACAGGGACGGTTCACTGACGGTGAGGGCACCGGTTTCGACCCCCGTGAGCGTCATTAACGACCTGGTCCGGAAAAAAAGAGACTGGATTACCCGTAAGAGGGCCGAACTGAAAAACCGGCCGGCCCCGCTCGCACGGCAGTACATAAACGGCGAGGAATTCTTCTTCCTTGGCCGTACCTGCCGGTTGCAGATCGTGGAGACAGGGAGTGATCCTGCTCCTGCCATCCGTCTCGGAGAGCGTTTGTACGTTCCCGGTATATTTCTCCCTGATATCCGGGTCCGCTTAAAAAAATGGTATGCGACCGAGGCGGAAACTGTGCTGAGAACGCGGTGCAGACGCTATGAAGTGATGACCAGCCTGAAACCTTCGTCAGTTCAGATAACCGGTGCAGAGCGCCGCTGGGGGTCATGCAGCCCGGGCGGGCACCTCCACTTCAGCTGGCGGCTTGTCATGGCACCGCCTGAGGTCATCGACTATGTTATCGTCCATGAGCTGACTCATATCAGCCAGCCTGACCATTCAGCAGAATTCTGGCGAAAAGTTCAGAACGTAATGCCTGATTACAAGAAGCACAGGAACTGGCTGAAGGAACACGGCCGGCTGCTGACACTGTAACCCAGATACAATCACAAACCGGCTTTTCGTGATACTGAATGGTTAAGTGGATTGATTCAGTCATCCAGCAGGGGATTCTCCGGGTATCACAAGAATCACCGGTCAATCCTGCCTGCTGAATATCGCACTGGGGGGACCGGGCAGGTTCTTAAATTATGTACAGCACTCAAATCCGACGACACTCCCGGGGCTGATGCCCCGCAGTTGTAGCCCCCAAGAATTGCGACAGGAACCGTGCCCGCATTCTCATAATATCCTTAGTCAACCCTGCCCACTGGATATCACACGGGGGTAGGACAGGGAGGGTAACACAAAACCCCCTCCTGTCATCTTACGTTATACCCGTCATTCCGGGGCTGGCTGATATATTTGCATTCCCTGAAGGGAATAATACTATACCTGGAAAAATGTCAGCACCTAATACAGGGAGAATGGCTGTTTTATACCAGAACTAAAAAACGAAAGAATTCCATCCCGGGAAAAATATCTCCGGGAACCTGCCCATACCCGGTTTTTTTTCAGACAACTCTTGACGTTGTCGAGAGCTCGATTCCCTTCTCGGTGATATTGAACGGGATAAGGCGCTTTGGCACTGCCATTTTTTTTACTTTATGGACTGCAAGCTGCCGTTCGATCTCGTTCATGAAGATGACCTCTTTTAATTCGATGATAACATCGGCCAGGCGAAGGATCTGTATCTCTTCGCGGGGCGTATGGAGGTCACTGTAAAACGTAAAGAGAATATTTGCATTGCGGGCAGCCACATCCTTTTTTGCCGTTGAAAGGCATTCGAGCCCGGCATCGATGCCATATTTGAGAATTACCGAAGAAAGGGAATCCACCACAATGCGGTTGCTCGTATACAGCCCGGGAAAAGCCGAGGGGTCCGTCATCCGTGCATCAGTCATCCCTTCCTCGGGTTCGGTGTCGATCATCAGGTAGACACCCGTTTCACCTTCTGTACTCCAGAACTGCCGGGCCATGTGCTCAATACCGGTGAGAGGCGATCCCTGTACGACAATCGCCGTACCCATGGGAAAGCCCCCCTCCATCGCCTGATCGAGCCCCATTATTCCACTTGAACGTTTATTTTCCTTCGCCAAAGGAAATTTCCCCTTATTTAATATTTCCCGTCAGCCCATGATAAGCCTTATCTGTTCAGGACTCCTCACCAAACCTCTCCCGAAGGCTTCTCCGGAGCAGTTTCCATCCATGGGCCCTTGGAAGTTCGTCAACGAGTACCATCCTCCTTGGCACTTTATACCCCGCCATCCGGCTCCGGCAGAACGACTCCATCTCGTCAGCCGACAGGTGCTCACCGGGTTTCAGCACCACTGCCGCAACAGGTATCTCGCCTTTCATCGTATCATGCTGCCCGAATACTGCGACATCGTCAATTTTTTCGTGCTGCATCAGGATGTTTTCTACTTCGGTCGGGTAGACCTTCCACCCGGACATGATAATCATGTCCTTTTTCCGGTCGGTAATCGAGAGCACCCCGCCTTCATCGAGATACCCTATGTCCCCGGTAAGGAACCACCCGTCATCCCTGAATACCTCGCGGGTTTCATCAGGAAGATTCCAGTATCCCCCCGCTACCGATGGTCCCCGGAGGGCAATTTCTCCGGTCTCTCCTGCGTGGAGCTCGTCTTCAGGGTCATCCGGATCCACGATCCTGACCTCGGTATACCCGACCGGGACACCCACGCTCCGGTAGTTCCGTGTAAGATCCGGGAAACCGGGAAGGGTTGCAGTCCCTGACCCGACAACAATCGTCTCAGAAAGACCATAGGAGTTCGCCACAGGGATTGCATATCTCCTGTCAAATTCCTTCCAGATTGCAGGAAGCAGCTGTCCCCCGCCGCTGATGATAACCCGAACTGTCTTTAAATATTCCTCTGTTCCCGGCGGCGCATCGGTCAGCCGGTGTAGTACGGGAGGCATCCCTGAAAGGACCGTAACCCTGTAATCCCGGCAGTACTGCAGGTACTCTTCTTCAATGAACCGCTCCATGATCACATATGTCCCTCCGGCACGAAGTGCGGCTATTCCCCAGCTTACCCCGACATGTCCCATCGGATAGATGCCAAGGTACACGTCCCCTTTCACAAACGAGAGCACTTCACGCTCAGCTTCAAGCGCTGCAATCCAGTTTCCGTGAGAGAGCACTGCACCTTTGGGTTTCCCGGTCGTCCCGGCAGTATACTGGAGCTGACAAGGGTGATTGAAATCGCACCATGCCGGCCTTAAATATGCGGGTTTTTTTTCCAGCAGTGTATTCCAGGAGAGATACCCCGGATGCGCATGCCCGGTCATGATGATGCACGAAAGTCCCGGTACTTTGCCCTTCACCAGTCTGACAATCTCTTCTGACGCTGAACTGCAGATGAGTGCACTGCATCCTGAATCAAGGAGTGCATGCAGCAGTTCTCCTTCCTTATACACAATATTAGCCGGGACTGCGACAGCCCCGATCCTCCATACGGCAAAATAACTGATCAGGTATTCGGGAGAACTGTCAAGGTAAATACAGACGCGGTCCCCCATCCTGATGCCGGCTTCCTTTAGTCCGTTTCCAATACAGCTGACCCGTGAAACAAGATCGGGATAACTGACCACCGCACCGGAACGAGGATGGATCAGTGCAGGCACGGCAGGGTTAAGTGCATCGGTATCAAGAAAAACAGTAATATTTGGCATAAGAAACGTCCTTTTATCAGGGAATTTAAGTATACGTCAATGTATACTTTTGTTCACTTTGCTATTTAGGTCTGACTGTAAAAAAGGATTTACTGGTATTCGGGTGGCTGGGATTCTTTTGGCAGTCCGCCTTTAAAATGCTGCTGGATCCGGCCGTATGATTCCCTGAGACGTTCATTCATTGTCGGGTGCACTTTCTGCAGGCTTGCTTCGAAATGCCTGATACTGACGTAATCAGCACCTTCACGCATCGCGAATATCCCTGCTTCCCGGCAGAGTGCTTCGAGGTCAGACCCGACGTACCCCTCGGCCCTCCCTGCAAGTTCTGTCACCATTTTATCAAAGACCTCGTCAGCGAGCCCGAGATGGCGCAGCGACATACTTTCGGCAATGTAACTTCTCCTCTGTCCCTTGTTCATCCGCCCCTTCTCTCCGGGGCTTCCGGATTCCTTCGCTGCCACGGC
>JBFYKV010000105.1:0-3970 GCA_041305745.1 Methanoregulaceae archaeon
TGTCAAGAACCCGGAGTGGTTCGATGTCGTGGTCACGCCCAACATGTTCGGGGACATCATTACCGACCTCGGCGCCATGATCCAGGGCGGGCTCGGCCTTGCCCCGGGCGGCAACATCAACCCGAAGGGAACCTCGATGTTCGAGCCCATCCACGGCTCCGCGCCGAAGTATAAGGGCATGGGGGTTGCAAACCCGGTTGCCACCATCTGGGCGGGATCGCTCCTGCTCGACCACATCGGGGAGCACGAGGCGGCAGCGGCCGTTGTCCGGGCAATCGAGCAGAGCATCCACGACGGCATGGTGACAAAAGACCTTGGCGGGCAGGCCGTCAGCACCTCAAAGGCCGGCTCGTATATTGCGGAATGCGTGAAGATTGACCGGTAAATATTTTCCTTTTTTTGAATTTTGGTGCCATGAGACCGGCACCTGTACCGATTGCCCGTATGTGGGGCAGGCTGGCGATTTTCTGTTCCATACCTTTGGGGGACAAGCCAAAACAGGCCGTTGCCCCTGACAGGATCAAAGATATCAGCGGGATAAAACCGGGGCCGGAAAGACGCAGGTGTGCGCCGGCTCGGGTTGTGAGGGGAATATCATGGATAATCCAGCCAGATTGTGGTGAACCTGCAGAGAGAACGGGTTTTGTGCGGGGATATTAGGAATAATTGAGCGTATTATCAAAACAATAATTCAGAGAAACCTATTTCGTGCCGAAAAGATAGTCACAGAACAATGCAAAAGTTTTGTCCCCGTTGTGGATCATCGGTTCAGGGCCACATGCTGTTCTGCAATACATGCGGGGCACCATTAGACGGCGGGGGAACCTGGGAAGAGCGAGCCATACACCATAAGTCGGACGCACCGGAAAAAGACCGCCAGCGAAAACACCTTCTGCGCATAGCAGCAGTTGTCGTAGTGTTAATTATCGCAGGTCTAATTTCATGGGGATATCTTCTCACACAAAGTTCCCTTTCCGTTCAGTCCGATCCCGTGGGAGCCGGAGTGTACCTGGATTCGGAATTCCGGGGGGTCACCCCGAGCATCATTCATAATCTCATGCCGGGCGATTATCTACTGGAATTTCGCAACACCGGATATCCTCCCTGGCGACAGAATATCACGATCGCGCTGGGACAGGCACAAACCATCAACGCCGATTTATCAGATAACCTAATCCCGGAAGTAAAGGTTGCATGCTTTTCAGATGAGATGATACAGGACAGTTCGGGAGCAGCGACATGCATTTATCCCAAAGGAGAGGCGCTTTGGCTTTATGGTACAGCCATAAGGCCTCATCCAAAAGAGAATCCCCAGGTAACAATCTCGATTTACCAGCAGGGTACCGCAACCCCGTTGAGAACACAACCAGTCACCATTCGATCGGATAACACCTATAATCTTACCGTTGACAGCGCCACCTTGTCGAGCGGAGATTATATTCTTGTTGCATCACTCCCCACCGGCCAGAAATCAACGATTGGATTTACAGTCGAAAACCAGGACGATACCAATATCCGGGTTTTGCAAAAGATCGTAGAGGATTACCATAAAATCCACACGTATACCCTGGAAGATTACTTTGTCTGCGCTGATATGGCCCAGGATGTCTGGAATATTGTCGAGACACGAGGTATGCGGGCAGTCCTGGTTGGTGGAAATATCCAGGACCCGGATGCTGGCTGGAAGGATTATAATCATGCCTGGGTGATTGTGGAAGCAGCACCACGGCAATGGGTTGCTCTGGAGACTACCGGGGGTTTCCTTGTGTTTAAAAAAGACAACCCCAACTACTATCGGGGCACCTTCTTTGCAAATCCAAAAGACCTGAAAACCGACATGGATTTGAGGCATGATTACAACAATGAACTTTTGCGGTTTGCCCCGATTGTGAAACAATACAATGCAAAAGTGAGTGAATACAATGCGGAACTGGACGCTTATCATGCCCTCGTAAGTGCCTATAATAGTAAATATTCAGGGCAGAATCTTACAGCCGCTGAATACCAGGAGTCGCTGGAGGAAAAATACACGATCAGATCCAAACAGCTGAAACTGGCCGGGCTAAAAGAGGATCTCGATGAAATTACCATAATGTACAATAATGAAAAACAGGTACTGGACAGTATAACAACCAAGATGACCGAACTGGCCACAAAAGGTATGGCACTCATGAATTCCTGAGATTTTTCGTTCTGCCAAAACGGTTTTTTAGGGGGAAAAACAGGGTATCCCGATGTATCACCATGTCTCTTCAGCAGGGGTCCGGCACAAAAAAAGTCCGATCCCCTAACCCCGCAAACAAGGTCATCCACATACCGTTTGAGAGGGAGATACCAGGAGTTATTACCGTGGGCAGCCCTGATCCGGGTCGGATGAGCGCAACCGGGTGCCGGTAAAAAAGATCAGACGGATTCCTCTTCAGCATGCTCGTCCCACTTCTCTGTTACCCTTAACCTCGTTGCTGAACGGAGTCCATCTCTCGTATCGTAGGCTGAAAACGGCGCTCTTTTTTTCTCCCGCGTCCGATGGCATCCCACTGTCATGACGGCATTTCCACCCTCTTCTCATCCGAAAGTCGAAAGGACAGGGGAAGAACATGACAAATGATCTCTGCTGCATTGAGAACGCCAAAAGTCGCAGGCAGGATCAGCAACTGAGGAAAAAGTGAGGTTATCGTTTCGGACTCAGGGTGAAGTACCAGCCTCCAACGCCCGCTTCTTATGGACGTAGGACGGGTACCACACGGTAAATCCGATAGCGATGAGCATGACAGCCCATGGCAGGTTGCCCCAGATCGCAAGGTTTGGATCGTGTTGTAACAGAAGGTATGCATTGATCGCGAAACCCAGCGTGAATGCAATTCCCCATACCCCGGTTATGACATAATTTACGTGCATAAATGGCGCGCTCTTTGCACGCTCGGGCTCCACACCCTCTCTCGAATACTGGAGAGTGAAAGGGAAATGGCAGAGCATCGTCGCCCAGCAGACAATCGTCAGGATCAGCATCGAGAGTACCGCAAGGTAGTTCGCGAGATAGTACTGCTGTAATCCGGCAATCAGAATGAAGAAGACGACAAAAAATACCATCGTAACAACGGAGAGGATGTAACCCTTGAGCAGTTGCTTGTAACTTGTCAGGATCGTGAGTACAAGAGCAACAACAAAAGCAAGGATCAGGCTCTCCATGGTCGACCCTGCAAGGAGGGTAAATGCGATCCATGGCACGAATGCGGTGAGAAGTGATAGCAGGTTCATTGCGCTCAAAAAGAAGGAGGTCCGGGAAGATATAGCTTATTTAATGTCAGTTTCCCGGACAGGAACGCACTATCGGTATCCACTCAAACCCAAATACCGGACCCGACACCCCGTTACCGCGAGTCCTGCTTACCCGCATACCGGCGCAACCGCTCCAGCTGCCATGTGCGTTCCCCGATGAGGCCGTCGTCGGCGTTGCCGGTGTGGGCCGCAACCGCCCGTATGGCATACACCGAACAGGCAAGGGCATGGGTTGGGACATGGGCGGTTGCAACGGCCTGTCCTGCGGCATGGGCAGCAAATACCGCATCCGCTTCCTTTGCTTCCCGGGCAGCAGCGTGGGCATCGAGCGAGGCTTTCCGGATGACGGTCATCATGAAAACGCCGGTTGCCGCCCATTGCCGGCAGGCATCAATCGCCGCATGAGGCCGGATGTCACCCGGCTGATCCTCCAAAAAGAACGGCAGGACATGTTCTGCACAATCGGCAGCCCAGAGGGCTAGCGCCCGTTTATCCGGCTGGAAGATCCGGTGATCGATTGTTTCGGTACAGGGTCTGCCGAGCACAAGGGATACGTCCCTGCGGATATCAGACAACAGTGCCACAGGTTTGATGGTTTTTTGACTTTTGCGGGGCATAAATGAAGAAGATGTGATGATGCGAACCCGAAGGCCGGTCTATACCGACTCCTCTTCCGCACCCTCGTTGCGGC
>JBFYKV010000106.1:0-9225 GCA_041305745.1 Methanoregulaceae archaeon
TGCACCCCCGTTCACGACGATCACGGTAAGCTGTGACGAGACGGAGGGCGGAATGGCGGTCGTATTCGCAGACGATGGTGTTGGAATCTCTGCAGAAAACAGGAAACACCTTTTCGAACACGGCTTTGGAAACCACACCGGTCTCGGATTGTTCCTCTCGCGGGAGATCCTCGCAATTACCGGTATTACCATCACCGAGAACGGAAAGCCTGGGAAGGGAGCCCGGTTCGAGATGACCGTGCCGAAGGGAAAGTTCCGGTTTTCCGGTATATCGTCGGATTCAAACAATTCAAAGTCACGGACCACCGTCTGAACAGATATATGGCAGCGGGTCATCCTGCCGGAACGCAGGGAACCGGGCATACCAAAACGACGAGTGGAGGGTAAACATACCGGTCGGTGATCCAGGCATTTTCTGCGGGCTGGTAAAGGGACCATGTACGGGGGAAATCTGCAACGGGACAGAAGAGATTAATCCCTGTCAGCAGCACGGGAAATACGACGGCTGGGTTGACCGCCCCGGGATCGTCGTCCTGACCGGAAGAGAAGTCACCACAATGCTGATAACCAATATCAATGCATTGATCATAGATATTGCAGCCTGTCCGGCCCGGGATCATGCAGGACTCCACATCTGCAGCCCTCGTGCGTTTTCGTTACCGGCAGTGCCGGGGCAAGGATGCAGTACGCATCGAATGAGAACTGGTGATTTGGGATGAAATGTTATGTCTGTGCACAGGAGGGGAAGTCTTCCGACGCAGTTGCAATCTGCATCATCTGCGGGATGGGCCTCTGTAGCGAGCATATAATACGCGAGGATATGGATATCTGGGAAGGAGGGTATCCGTTCCCGGCACATAAAGTAAAGTCAAAACTTCCACGGATACTCTGTCCGGAATGTTATGCTGCACTCAGGGGAGTATGACCGGATGACAGATCTTTCAAAGCGTTGCATCGCTGAACTGGCCGGGACTGCACTCCTTGTGTATTTCGGTGCAGGTGCTGCGGCAGTTACGCTGATGCTTGCACGCGGGACCGATACGGGAACGCCATTCAATATCGGAATCGGTGCACTTGGAGGTCTTGCAGACTGGCTGGCAATCGGCATGGCTTTTGCCATCGTGATTGCAGCGGCGATCTATTCGCTTGGGCGGATATCAGGGGCACATCTCAATCCTGCAGTGACTATCGCCCTGTTAGCAACGAAGCGCTTTCCTGCGGGGGATTCGATGGCATATATTGTCGCCCAGCTTGCAGGGGCAGCTGCAGGGAGCCTCCTCTTTGCAGCAAGCGCCGGGATGGACGCGGTGACCGTCGGCGGGCTCGGGGCGACCGCACCGTTCCCGGGGATCGGGTACGGCCAGGCAATCCTTGCCGAGGCAATCGGGACATTCGTCCTTATGCTGGTTATCATGGGCATTGCAGTCGATAAACGGGCCCCGCAGGGATTTGCAGGGATTATCATCGGGCTGACCGTCGGGGGAATGATTATAACGACAGGCAATATTGCCGGGGCGTCGCTCAATACTGCACGCACATTCGGCCCGTACCTTATCGATTCGGTGCTCGGGGGTCCGTCCCTCTGGCAGTACTTCCCGATCTATATCATCGGCCCGGTTATAGGAGCGGTGTTCGCAGCATTCTTCTACGATTACCTGAATAAGGACGAACCGGAATCGCACTGATAACCGGGCAGGCGGACCCTGGTAAGCCCGAAATATTGTGCATAAATTCGATTCGCAGCAATAGACCCTCGCCCTGGACACCAGGGACGAGGGCCTGATCGAGCGGGACCTGGCCGGGGCCCGGCAGTGGGAATCGGAAGCGTTGAAGGACGACACGATCTATTCCGTGTCTTCCGCTGCCCTGTCTCCCTTCCGCGGAGAGTCTTTCCGAAGTATTGACTTTTTATTGAAGATGAACAGGTATTCCTTTCCACGCTTTTCCTGGATGACGTACCCCAGCTCTGCAAGACGTAAGAGATCCGTTCGTGCGGTCTAGTAGACGGTATTATACACCTGCATAATCTGGCGGATGGTAAAGTATTCGTCGGGATGCTCCCTCATCTCATGAAGGATCTTTGCCTGGCGCCGGTTGATCTCCTTGATCTCTCTGATGAGGGTTTGTGTCACGCTTTCGAGGGCCTGTTGTTTATTAAGATAGGCAAGGAGATCGGACAACGCCTCACCGATGCAGGACAGGTTATACCCGAGGAAATACGTCACGTCAGAACCGTCATATTCCGAATGGAGATAAGACAGGGCATACTTCTTCTTCGACCGCACGATGATCCGGGAGATGGGCAGAAACTCAAAGAGCCAGTATCCCCGGGAAAGTACGTACCAGTAGAAGATGCTCCTCGCAGTTCGACCATTGCCGTCGTTGAACGGGTGAAGGTACCCGATGAGGTAATGCAGCAGAATCCCTATGACGACCGGGTGGATGAATGTCTCAGTACTCGTCGTGCTCCCTGCATCGTCGCTATTCGCGAAGGTACAGAGTTCCCTGATGAATCCCCCGGTTTCGGAAAAGTCCGGGGGTGTAGTGCCGTACGGTGTGAACCCTGCTTTGTATGGACCCCGGATCTTTTTAGCGCTTTTTTTGATGTAATATTATGTAGAAAAGCGACCGAACATCATATGAAAAGAACTTATTAACAATAAAGATTGAAAATATCTCATTAATGAGAGAATTTTCATTCTCCGAACTTGCAAACGCTCCACTGATTATTGATGCAGTCTATAAAGGTGGAACGAGTGGCAATGCCGGGGATGATCCAATCAATAAACTATTACCGGGAGTTGGAAACCAAGGAGGTTTCCGAATCGCATATAAAAAAGATCAATCGTGTAATGAATTTGTGAACAAAAAATGTCCTGCTTATGTAGTCTTATATTCAAGTGGAGAAGAACCCGAATGGCCCGATTTTCTCGATAATGAGACAGGTATCTACAACTATTATGGAGATAATCGAAGTCCAGGACACGATCTTCATGAGACCCCAAAAGGCGGAAATTTATTGTTAAAAAGTAGTTTTTCATTATTACATGGAGATAAACAACAAAGAGAGAAAATCCCTCCTTTTTTTATTTTTCACAAAACCGGAAATGGTCGTGATGTTCAATTTATTGGACTTGCTGCGCCAGGCAGTAAATACGTACGTCCAGATTATGAACTGGTAGCAGTGTGGAGATCGAAAGGAGGAGTAAGATTTCAAAATTATGAAGCATTTTTTACAGTTATCGATACCGGGATAGAGACAATTTCAAGGGAATGGATAGACGCATTAAGAAGTGGGGATCCAAGTTTCCAAAATTATAGTCCAACCAGATGGAAACGCTTTGTCGTATTGGGAATTAGTGGTTTAGAGCCTTTGATTTCTCAAAAAATATTTAGACCCCCTTCAAAATCAGAACAATTACCAAGTGATGCAAAGGGTATCAAGAATTTAAAAATAATACACAATTATTTCAAAGACGATCCTTTTAGATTTGAGCAATTCTCTATCGAAATTGTAAAATTAATGGACTCTGGGTTCAATCTTACTCTTACGAGACCTTGGAGAGATGGGGGGAGAGATGCATATGGAACGTATGCACTTGGAAATGCTGATAATTTACTAAAAATCGAATGTGCTCTTGAAGCAAAGTGTTATGATCCTACCAAAACGGCTGTTGGTGTAAAGGCTATGTCTCGCCTTATTTCAAGGATAAAATATCGCCAATTTGGTATTATGATAACTACCAGTTATGTGGATACTCAAGCATACAAAGAAGTCAAAGAAGATGGTCACCCAATATTGATTTTGACAGGAAAAGATATTGTTGAGATTCTTCGAATGAATCATAAAGAAGATACAATCGAAGACTGGCTATTGAATTTTTAACTTATAGAAAAATTTTATTCTTCTATATTTTAGCCTACACCACCGAATACACTAACATCACAAACCAGAACCCGGCAGCGACAGCCAGCACCACCAGGGCAACTCTCGCCCAGAACCGGCTCGTACACACGCCGGTCCGGTCCGGATCACGTGGATGGACCCGTATATCAAAATAATCCCGCTGGTACGGCCTTCCGCATTCCGGGCATATCGTTTGAAGGGACGAATTCTGGTATCCACAACAGGGACCTGTGAACATGGATGACGGTTTATCGGGGGCCATTTACGATTAAGGGTATTCGGTCAAAGATATTAATAATCGTATTGCTGCCGTATTCCAGAAGGATAGATAAAAATCATGAAAATTCCTGCTGATATTTTACAGCAGAGAACTTCACTGCAAGTATTCTGACCCGCTGAATTTTTTGCCACAACCACTACAAAACCGCGACTCCCCTCAGCAACCAACCCCCTCCACCACCCTTATCCCCCACAACTATAAACCAGATAGAATACAATGCCGGAACCCGCCATCGCACAGGAACGGTCCCAGCCACTGCGGCGGTCAATGTATTACTTCTTCCTGCTCGGGTTCTTCGCCATCTTCTCGACCACCATCTCCAAAAACCCGGTCCTGCCCCTCTTCTCCCAGGCACTCGGTGCCGGTGATACCATCATCGGGCTCATCGCCGCCGTCTCCCCGCTCGCCGGGATCCTGTTCTCGTTTCCCGTGGGCGTCCTCTCCGATCACCTCGGGCGGAAAAAAGTGCTCATCACCTCAGGGATCATCTTTCTTACCGCACCCCTGCTCTACCTCTTCATCGTCGACCCGCTCTGGCTGATCCCGGTGAGGTTCTTCCACGGGATGGCAACCGCAATCCTCGGTCCGGTCATCCCGGCCGTCATTGCCGAACGGTTTCCCGCGAACAAGGGCGAGATGCTCGGGCAGTACTCGTCGGCAACCCTCGTCGGGCGGACCCTCGCACCACTTGCTGGCGGGGTCATCATCTCGTTCTTTGCCTTTTACCCGGGACTCCTGCCGTACCGGGTTGTCTATGGTGTCGCGGCACTTGCAGCAGTGCCGGTCCTCGTCCTGACCCTTCTGTACCGTGAGGACCGCCCCGGCCCGCTCACCTTCCTCCCGTTTTCGGTGTTCCGGGAGAGTTTCGTGACGTTTTTCACCAGCCGGAAACTTCGGGGCACGGCTTTTGCAGACATGGCGACCTATTTCGCATTCGGTGCGTTCGAAACGTTCCTGCCGGTCTTCCTCCTCTCACGGGGGATCGGCGCCTGCCAGACCGGGATCATCTTCGCCGTCCAGGTGCTCATCATCGCGGTGACAAAACCGTTCTTCGGGCGGATTGCTGACCGGGTTGACAAGCGTATCCAGATCGGTGCCGGGCTCCTTATCCTCGGCTTTTCGGTTGCGATACTACCGCTTGCATCGTCATTCGAGGGGTTCCTGCTGGTCAGTTCTATCCTCGGGCTCGGCATGTCGCTCTCAACCGTCGCGACGAGTGCGTACGTCGCGGATATTGCAAAAAAAGAGCATATGGGCGCTTCGATGGGGGCACTCTCGTCCATCATGGACATCGGCCATTCCTCGGGACCGCTCGTCACCGGGATCATCATCACCTCCTTCGGGTACAGTTCAGGGTTCTTTGCGAGTTTTGCAATCGCTGTCGCAGTATGCGGGATCTTCGCACTGTCGGTGCGGGATCAGGGATTATGACGGGAAAACCTCATCGTGCTTCCGTTTTTACAGGGATTTTTCTTCCCGTCGTGTGCTAATAATGAATTTCAACCGGGCTGGCATCTGCATCCACCATTTCCGACGTCATAATCGCACTTTTCGCCAGCTGGTATTCATACCAGTGATAACAAACACTTCAGATTGCAAACCGCTGGACCGCCCCTGAAAACCGGTATTACGTATCACCTCTTCGAAAAGCATTTTAAACAACGTGTCAAGGTAGATATATGGCACATTTCTGTGGAAAATGTGGTGCTCCCATCCCCCCGGATGCACAGTTCTGTGAAGAGTGCGGAGAACCGGTCCTGGTTGAAGCACCTTCCCCACCCCCGCAGCCGAAACCGGCAGCAGTAAAAGCACCGCCCGTACCGCCTTCCCCGTCAGCAAAATCTCCCGCTCCTGCAAAGGTTCCGGAACCGGCAAAGGACATTTCCGGACCAAAAAAACCCCTGCCGGTGGCCATCATCGGCATCGCAGCGGTGGTCATCATCATTGTAATTGCTGCAATCATCCTTTTCTCAGGAGCCTTCGTCCAGGAAACCGTAAACGGCATCACGAATGGCATAGTTCCCACGACTTCCCCCACCCAGGCAGTCTCACTCGAGCCCGGCCCCGTCGGCACCGTCCCGGCCGGAAACGAGATAGTCGTTCAGGTCACCAGGGACCCCTACAGCGGGGTGGTAAACGCACTCTTTGCCGGAGGCCCGGGCCAGAAAACCGTACGGCTAATCGAGGTCACCGTCATGAGACAGGACGGAACAATACTCTCCGGGACGATAAAGCCGGTTATCCTTTCTGAAGTGAGTCTCCAGGGGACAAGGAGAGGTACGGACCGCGTTATTGTCACCGTCCATTACCTCTCGGATGAGAAGTATGTCATTCTGGACCGGCAGTTCGACATGAATGACTGATCAACCCCATACTTTTTTACCCGGATCCGGCAAAGAATGTCCTGGCCCTGCTATTCCTGAATTATTGATATTCCGATTCTGTTGAACTGCTGTTTTTGGGGCTGGTATGAAAATTCAGGTTCACCGCTGATGAACCGGACTTTTTCATGCCAGCCGGAACTGCAACTTTTCCGTAGTTTCCATAAGATACTGGCATCACCTGCGGTTACCGGTTCCGAAATGGTCTGACATGGTAAGCACCAGAGTATTCACACGAGGATGGTATGGCCCGGTCAATCCTGAAGAAAATATACACCGGGATACCGCCTCATCAAAAAAACCTTACCGGATCAAAGGGTTTCCAGGAAAAAAACAATTGCTGCCTTCGTGACGGGTTACGGCTGCAGAAGCCGCTGCTGATGAAATCAGAACAAATAAATCCGGATATATCATTGTAAAAAATAATGAAGAAAACAATTATTGCGGTAACGCTGATTGTCATTATTCTCGCAGTCACACTGGTTCTTCTTTCCCAGTCGCCACAGGCTGCACCGCCACGGGAAGTCGTGGTATATACGTCGGTAGACCAGGTCTATTCCGAACCGTTCCTGAAAGAATACGAGAAGGAATCGGGAGTCAGTGTCAAAGTCGTCTATGATGTTGAAGCGACCAAGACCACCGGCCTCGTCAACCGCCTCATCTCCGAACGTGCAAACCCGAGGGCGGATGTCTTCTGGAACGGTGAGATCATGCAGACCATCCTTTTAAAACAGAACGATGTACTCGCCCCCTACATTTCCCCGGCCTCCGCCGGGATCCCGGATCTCTTCAGGGACCCGGAAGGATACTGGACCGGTTTTGGCGGCAGGTTCCGCGTCATTCTCGTCAATACCAATCTCCTCGCCCCGGATCAATACCCTGCATCGATATATGATTTCCGGAACGGAACGATTCCCGGAGAACAAATCGGTATCGCCTACCCCCTGTTCGGCACCACCGCGACGCATGCCGCTGCACTCTGTTCGACCCTCGGTAACCAGACCTCCAGGGAATACTTCATGGCATTGCAGGACCGCAACGTGAGGATCCTCGACGGCAACTCGGTCGTCAGGGACCAGGTCGCTGACGGTCTCCTTGCATACGGCCTTACCGACTCGGATGATGCCTGCGGAGCCGTTGAGAACGGTGCTCCCGTCGTCATCATTATTCCTGACCAGGGCCCCGGTGAACAGGGCACTCTCGTTATCCCGAATACCGTTGCACTCATCCGTGGCGGACCGAACCCCGAAGAGGGAAAAAAGCTGATCGATTACCTCCTCTCGCCCGGGACCGAGACCCGGCTGGTCGGGAGCGGCTGGATCCAGATGACAACCCGCGGGGAATACACCACACCATGCGTGAATACCACACACCTCGTGCCGATGAATGTCTCCTATGATGAGATAGCCGCGGTGCAGGAAGAGGTAAAAAGCGACCTCGCAGAGATATTCATACGATAAATCCTGATGATGAGCCCGCTCTCCCTCCCTTTTTTCCGTATCCCGCACTGGGCATCGGTCCTCCGGTGGGCACTCCTGCTCTTCTTCCTCATCCTTGTCTATGGTCCGATCTCCGCTCTTCTCCTTGACACCGTTTCGTTCATCTCTGCCGATCCGGCCCGGGCCTTTGACGTCCTCTCGCTCTCCTCGCGCCGCTTCGGTCTCCTCCTGCAGACAACCGCGCTCTCCGCAGCAGTCACCGGGACCGTCATGCTCCTCGGGATTTTCGCAGGTTCGCTCATCTGGCAGTGGCGGACGGGTGCCGGCAGGTACCTCTTCCGGGCGGCCCTTCTCCTCATACCGCTCCCGCTGACCGTGCATGCCCTCGCATGGTCCACGCTCCTCTCCACGACAGGGCTCCTGCAGGGCATCATCGCAGGCCAGCACTCAGTCCAGCCCTGGCTCCTTTCGTGGATTGTCGAATCGATGGCATTCCTCCCGCTCGGGATCTGCATCTCAACCATCGCGTTTGAACTGGTGGATCCTGACCGGATCCAGGCCGGAAGGCTCCTCTGCCCTGATTTGAGGGTTTTTTCGAGAATCGTTCTCCCGCTTGCCTCCCCGCTCCTCCTCGCCGGCGCCGGGTTCCTCTGTGTCTTCTGCCTCATCGATTACACGATCCCGTCCATCTATGCGGCGAACGTCTACCCGTTCGAGATCTTTGCGGAGTTCAGTACCAGTTACCTCCCGGCAATCGCCGTGCTCCTCGCAGTTCCCCTTCTGCTGGTCACTATCGTCCTTGTCCTCCTCTCCCAGCGCCCGCTCAGGTCGGTCATACAAAACAGTATGTGGACGAGAAGGGACTGGAAACCCGAATTCGCATGGCCGGCATGGTTCAGGGTGGCACAGCGGGTAGCACTCGGCATTTTTCTCTTCCAGCCCGGTCTTGTCATACTCGTACTCCTGGTGCTTGCAGGTGCATCCCCCGACCTTGCCGGAACCCTTTCTCTCGCCCGGGAGGACGCAGTCACCACCGTTCTCATCTGCCTTGGTGCAACACTGATCTCGATACCTGTCGCCCTGACCCTCGCCACCCGCCTGGTACAGAAGGGGTCATACGCCAGTCTCTGGTGGATCCTCGCAGTAATCCCTCTTGCCATCCCCCCTCCGCTCACCGGCATCGGCATGATAGTATTCTGGAATACTCCTGGTGAAGTC
>JBFYKV010000107.1:0-5890 GCA_041305745.1 Methanoregulaceae archaeon
CGAGGCGACACGGTCACATTATGCGGTAAGGGCTCCCTGCGATACCGGTACCTGCGAATACCTCATCACCACCAATCACTACCTTGACCCGGCCATGAAACCGTCCCAGAAGATCTGGGACCCTCTTTCCTACTACCCGTCGAGTTACTACCGGTATATCACCGTGGAGAAGATGCTCAATGCCTCGACAGGCAGCCTCAGCCACGAAGATACGAAAATGATTCTCTCCTCGACTGACTGGTGGGACGGGTCAGAATGGCATCGGAATGACCCGTGGAGCAGCAATACGATCAACCGTTTCAGGCCCGATATCGCGACCCTCTATTCGTTCATCGCGATCCCGGGCGACGATGTTGTTTCGGTCTGCGCCGGCAACCCCGCAATTCCGTACTGGGGTACGCGTGCCGCTGGCCAGACCGGCACGTATGTCAATTACACGGTGGGGGTGCCACCTGCGACCTTCGTCTACAATCTCAAAACAGAGGCCGAAGCCATGATGTGGAATGCGTTTACCTCAATGGAGAACTGCCCGGAGGCCCCGCCGGCAGACCGCTGGAATGCGATAGAGGACCGGTACTGGGAAGGAGTCTGGTGGCATGACCGTGCCGTGCTTGAAAAAGACATCTCTGCAAGGATGGTCGCTTTCGGAAAAGCGGCAACCGCATATTCTGAGGTCATCGCCCGTGCGGGAGAAATCCGGTCGTGCTGTAACAACGAACAGGATACCTGACCTCCCCTGCCGTTTCCCTTGCAGGCAGGACCGAAAAAGCCCGGGCAGATGCAACCTTTATCCTGTCTGCAGTTCTCTCACAGATCGCGCTCGTCCCATTCTGGTTTTTTAATCCCTGAAGATGCGAGGGATGGCAGGCCGGGTACAACCGGGCGGTTCCTGAAGCATGACCGCCCGGCATCTTCAGAATTTTTTTACCCTGTTCTCCTGCAGGATATATTGTTAATGGAGAGCGCTTCTGAAAGCCCGGTATCAACGCCCGGATTTTAGTATGAATCCGGTTCGTTGATTATACTCCAAAAAAAAGAGAGGAATTATACTTTTTTATATTTCAGCGGCAGCCAGTCGATGTTGTTTGCAACCATCGTGAACTTGCTGTCACAGATACCGTCCCGGTTCGAGTCGGGGGTGACCTGTGAGAATCCCTGGCCGTTCGGCTGGCCCCAGGAGTTCCCTCCCGAGTATTTCCCGCCGGTGATACTCTTCTGTTCAGAGAGTGTGAGGTTCCAGGTATTCGAGGATGTGCCAATGAGATTGGTGTTGTTGATATTGTAGAAATAATTGTTGTAGAGCACGTTGTGGTTAGAATCCCAGAGCCAGACTCCTACCTGTCCATTGTTCCGGACTTTATTGTCGAAGAACACGTTTGCATCCGCCTGCCTGATCACGAGGCCGAAAAGGTTATTGTCCACGGTGTTGCCGCGAATCACGTTGTCATCCGCCCCTGTATTCAGATAGATCCCGTTGTACGTACTGCAGGTCACGGTATTCTGATAGAGATCGTTGTTGAACGATTCGGTGATTAAGTAAATACCGTTGTAGTTATTCTTCACGGTATTCTGGGTGATCTGGTTGTAAGAAGCCTTATAAAGGGTAATACCCATTCCACCATTCCCGGTGATAGTGTTCTTGAGAAGTGTATTATAATTTCCCTGATCTAAGTTGATTCCGGGGCCTATATTGTTTAAAATCTTGTTGTTCTGCAACAGGTTATCGTGGGATAACCGGATACGAATGCCATCGCCTCCATTTCGCTGAACAGTAATCTTCTCCAACGTGTTGGATGCACTGGACGAGTACATGATCATCCCACAGTCCCCGTTGTCCTTCAGGACCGAGTTCTGAACAGTATTTCCGATACAGTTCCCCAACAGGATCCCGGTCCCCAGACTGCTTGAGGCGGTGACTTTGTCTAAGAGGCTGTTCTTGACATCAGTCATCCACAAGGCAGTCCCCCAGTCATTGAGAATGACATTCTTTACTACGACATTGACCAGTGACATTGCAGAATTATAGACCCTGATCCCAATGCTGTCTGTCACGTCAGATCCGTCAATGACCTTTCCCCTGCCGTCTATATACACATTCGATGCCTGGACCTCGATGTAGATTGGGGCAGTGCTATTCGTAACACCTGATGCGATGTAATACTGCCCGGGCGAGGTGATGACCGTCGGCCCGGTGATCGGTATCGGCTTTGCACTCGCCCCCGCAATAAGAAGGAGCACACAGAGGAACGCTACAATTGCAAGCGTCCGGTAAGAAGTACCATTTCTGGATGATGTATCAGCTACCATACTAATCTTCCCAAAATCTTTCTCCGGCGTATTCTGCAGGTATTTCCTGAATCACAAGGTAAAATCCGGCAGGCCCGCAGAACGCGGGTCAGGAGAATACACCTGTCATCACTCTCGGGATCAAAGGTTTTAAACTTTTCGTTGTATGTATCGATTGAACGCCGGAGATTGCCCCGATCTTGTATTTAAAGCAGGATTCCACCTGCATTATAACTCAGGATCTCCAAATAATGACTGCGGACTGGTGGAAACCGGGAGATTCGGTATATGCGTGGCTGCCATGCTCCTCCTCTCCACGATATCGGCCGGGACAGGGACCGGCTCCATCGGCGTATTCCTCTTCCTTCCCGGGGCAGGCAGCGGGATCGCGTTCTCCCCGTAGACCCGCGCCATCATGGGGGAAGCACCGCTGAAAGACCGGGGCGCAACATCAGGGCTCATGCGGGTGAAGGCGAACCTCGGTTCAACCCTGGGCGTCGCGAGCGTGATGTGGTGTTGCGACGCTCGTTACGGGCCCGGGAATTGCCCAGGGCGCCGCACACCTGATCCCAGTATCGGATCTTGTACCTGCGTTCGGTATGGCATTCGTCATCTGCATGCTCCTGGAGATTGCAGGGATCGCGCTGATGCTCGCTGTGGGGGGAAAGTTACCGTCAGGCGATGGGGAGAACACAGCAGGCATGTGATGTGCCATGCGGGAAGAGGTATCGCACCCGGGGAAGCCATTTCCTGCATTCCGGGGGAAGAGTCTCTGGCGCTTCCATCCGGATACCATTCTCCTGCCTGTATATGACCCCGTCTCATTGATGAGCGGGATACGGACATTGATTAGTGTAGGGATAGTGCCTATTGAAGAAAAATGAGCGCGCAATAGAGGGGATCCCCTCCGCGCTCTCCTCATGCCTTACCCTGTCTTCAGCACACTGCGCGTCACATTCCAGGTGGTCACGGAGCTGTGCCTCCACTCAAGCAGACTCCACAGTTCGCTCGCATTTATTCTCTGGGTCTCCTTGATGACCGCAAGTTCTTCACCCGGAGTCATGGTGACAACCTCGTTCACGTAGGCGAGGCCCAGGACATGCTGGAGGTCCGGGTACTGGTAGATCCTCGGACCATACTGGTACCTGGTATCCTCAAGCCAGATACCCGGATACCCGACAAGCCCGGTAGTGCCGTTCGCAAAGTCATTGATCATCTGGTTGCTGTACCTGGCAACAAGGTGGTCTGAGAAGGCCCACCACTCGCCAAGAACCCGTCTCGCATTCTCGTTGCTGTATTGGGTCAGGAGTTCCCTGGCTGCAGTCTCACGTTCTGCCCGGAACAGTGCGAGTGTATCCTTTTCTATCTTTAACTGGTCCTCAAACTGCCGGATCTCGATATCCTGCTGCTTTGCCCTGATATCGGGGGTGATCAGCTGATAGTTGATGGTTGCCCAGTTAGTCACGAAATTAAACGCCCACCATGCATACCGGCGGCTGAAGTCCGACCGGTCATTCTCGGACCATTCGGCCGGCACTTCGGTGATCCCTGCATAGAACGGTACATAGACCGTCTCGGCGGGCTGAGCAAACCCAAACCATGTGATACCGCCGATATGGTCGGGGAGCCAGCTCCTGCCCTGGTTGATATAGCTGTACCCGCAGAACATCTCGGAGACTGCCCGTGGCCATGCACCGGGCTTCACCACTCCTGCTGCAAATTGCTCGTGGTCATCGAACTGGCCGCGCCACCGGTACGGATTGCCGAACGGCCCTGCAGCGGGACCGGTTGTCAGGTCAAATACCGTGCCTTCGTAATGGTCGCGGAAGAGCGCGAAGGCATCGACCGTGGTGAGCTTTTTGTCAGGTCTGACCGAGAAAGGGTATGCGGTCGAGTAGGAGTCAGACACATAAGGGGTGAAGTTCTGCGAGGGGGCGATCCTGCTGTAGAGGCTCCAGACCCGTGAGAGTGAATAATACGGGTGTGCATATTCTCCGTAGCTCACGGTCTTCAGCCAGTCGAGGTCTCCCATCGACTCGTTCCACCAGCCATTCTTCTGTGCCACGGAGAAGAGGTTTGCCGAGTACATTTGGTCCTTGTTCCCCGGTTTCACGGTGCGGATCCTGAAGGTATTGGCGGTTACAAAGACCTCCCCGTCGGGGACTCTCTGCGCAACCCAGAGCCCCCCGGTTCCGTTCATATCGTACCCGCACATCTCTATGACCCACGCCTCACAGGGATCGGCAAAGAGAAGGGTCTCCCCCGTGCCGTAATACCCATAGGTATCGATGAGCGAACCCACCAGCACGACCGCATCCCTCGCGGTGCGTGTCCGTTCGAGGGCTACGTTTGAGAGCTCGGAACTGTAGAAGATCCGCTTCCGGGGATCGGCATTGGGCTGCACCTTTGCACCGGTCGTCACTTCGCCGGACATCAGCTGGTGCTCGTTCATGATCCCGTAACTACCGGTGAAGTACCCGTACGTGTGTTTCACCTCGGGGATGTACGCAAGGGGTTTTACCTGTGATTCCTTGGCACTGGTCGGTTCGTCAGATCCGGAGTTCGGGTCAAAGTAGACGGCCCGTTTCGATCCCGGCAGGTAGTCTGCCGGGGATACATAGACAAGGCATGTGCTCTCGTTCAGCACGCGGGGCCCTGTCACACCTGCACCAAATCCATCATTCGTGTGGCCCACGTACATCGAGCCGTCGGCCGATGCGCCGGGTGTAATGATGAAACTGGTGCAGGCACTCGCTGGGAGGCTAAAAACAAGCAGACAGAGAAGAAGGGCAGTCGAGTGGGTTCTTATTGTATATACCATTCTGGTCACACCAATGGGGCAATGTAGCATTTCATTATTTATATTTTCCCAAATGGTTACACTCACGGGATATTGCAGTGTATACCACGCATTTCTCCCATGAGGATCAGGGAATATCCGAAAAGTGTCCCTCCCAAACACATTTGGCTTTCGGGAGGATTATCGAAAGAAACAAGGAATAAGCGGATAATGGCTGGCCTTTTATAACCCCGTTCTGAAATTGTGGAATTCCGGGATAAAAAAGAATACAGCCGGTATTGCAGAGCCGCCGCCCCGGATCCATCTTCCCGGGAATCCTGCATAACCGCCACCGGTCTTCAGGATCAGGATCAAAATCTCCTTACGCTTGACAGGAGCATGCTCTTAGAACATGGAGAACCCGGAGATCCTCCTTCCTCTTATCATTCTCGCAGCCCGGATCATAGAGACCAGCATGGAGACCATCCGGACGGTCTACATCGCCAGGGGACACACGTACCTTGCTGCGGGCATCGGGGTTGTCAAGGTAGGCATCTGGCTCCTCTCCACGGGCCTCGTCCTGACCAACCTCCAGAATATCCCTGGAATCCTAGCGTACATTGCAGGCTACGGGATCGGAACCCTGCTCGGGATGCATATCGAGAACCGGATCAGCATAGGGAACGTGCTTGTACGGATAATCAGCCCGCGGGACCCTGCCACGCTGGTAGAGACGCTCGGTATGATGGGCTATGGTATCACCCGGCTGGAGGGAACAGGACGGTTCTCCCCCAACGTTTCGGTGCTGCTCATCATAGTCCCCCG
>JBFYKV010000108.1:0-6704 GCA_041305745.1 Methanoregulaceae archaeon
AGGTTGTTGAGTATAATTCTATAGTATCGCTATCTTTCAGGTTATTCTGGTTATTTTCAGCCACTAATTGTTACTACGTCTTCATTGTACTAGGATCTTGCGGTCGGAGCTGAACAGTTACTTATTTTGTAAGATTAATACTGTCTGCAATCACATTCTCCAGACAGAATTGCCTGATTCCATGAAAACAAATACCGGGATAGTATTTTTTGCATGTCTCATTATCGCAGGTATGGCTATCGGAGTTCTGCTGACCAGGCCGGTTCAGGACGACATATCCTCCGCACCTGTTTCCGTGAATCTGACTGAGAGCATCACACTCGATACGCTTTTTCCACAATCCCCCGAAACCGTCCCGATCTATAAAGTGACAAATATTACCGTGTTTTTTATCGTCTCGCCTAAACTCATGGCGATAAAGACTAACATCTCCTCTGAAGCCGAAGCCGTATCCCTTGCAGAAAAAGTGCTGGAGTAGTATGGCGGCCTTCCCGCCGATGCGGCCCTTCGAAAAGTCGAACGGGTCACCATGAAAGAGTACAACACGGAAGCAGGAATGGCCGGGCAGGAACATCCCCAATGGACACAGGTCATCTTACACCCGGCAGGTGGAAGGGCTCCTGGTTGCCGGCCCGGGTGCGGAAATAACCGTCTGCTTCGGTGAAAATGGCGAGGTGCTCCAGTTCGATAAGGTCTGGCGCACGCTTCAGTACGATCGTGATATCCCGATCATTTCAGCGGAAGAAGCGTTCGATAAACTAAAAGCACGCGACCTCGTTGAAATTCCCCAGAGTTCCCTGAACGGGCTGGTAGTATCAGGCATCAGGCTGGGATATTATGCGGAAGACCGGTACCATGACCAGGAATACTATAATCCGGTCTGGATATTCTATGGAACAAACCACCCGGAGATTGACCGGACCATCTACCCGTACATTGTTGATGCCAGGGAGGACCAATGACCCCCCGGAGTGACGGCTGTTTCATTATCCTGCCGGACATCCGTGATACGAGCATGTGAATGTAAATTCGGGCACCAGCCGGGATATTTCCTGATTGTCCGTGAAAGGTGCCTGATCAGGCTGCCTCCTTCTGCCACTTTGTCAGCATATCCGACACCTTCACGGGATCATCGACATACAACCCGACGATTTTTTTGTTGTGTGTAAATATCGCCACTATCCGGGGATAGCAGGACCTGATATACGCGTGATAGAACAGTAACCCGAAAAACACGACGACAGCAAGGTAGAACGCTACAACCACCGAATAGGAGATCTGGGAAATCACCCGGAAAACGTACTGTGAATGCCCGCTGAACAGAACGGAGGGGATTACGCCGGCGAGAAAGATTAACATCGCCCCGCGGAAAAGCCACCGGTGCGAATGATGAATGTTTTCCCGGACCTCGATGGATGATATCGAGTCTTTTGCGATGGTGACGGTCCTGAACAGAGGCCGCCGTATGGTAATCGTATCAGGGGTCACCTCAAAAATCGCTTTTTTAATGTCCTGATGAGCCATCCGTACCGCAACAACTGAAATGAAGATAATTAGGAGCATTATCCCGGCGAGAGACCAGCTCTCAAAAAGGCCATATTGCATGGTAGCGAACAATCCCGTAATGATACCGGCAAGGATGAGGGTAAAGACCGGTATTGACAAGCCGGTTGACCCATACTCCACAATTACGTCCTGCATCCGGTATCCCTGTCCGCCCCGGGGTATCGACGACACGGGATTATCTGCCCGCAGTGTTCCGGAGCGTGGCAACATCGTTCTTTGCGGGCACCACCCCAGCCACCCGTGGATAATTTCCGATATCCTCGTGATCATCTGACGATCTCCTTCACTTTTTCAAACAGTTCTTCTGCCATCTCTGTCGGGTCTGCGGTCTTTTCAATCCTGATACCGAGTTCGCCGGCATAATCCCAGAGAAGTTCGATACACTCAGTATACCGCTGGCAGGTTCCGCAGTCTCCGTCGTGTTCATACCAGACCTGCACGCCGTGTTTTTCAGAAACAAAGATAATTGCTGCGGTCTGAAACGGGATCGACCGCCCGAGAAGGATCCCCCGTTCGGTATTGATCGTTTCGATCGCGATCTGGTTTGCGTTCGCCATCTCCTTAAGTGCAGTCTCTATCTTCCCATCCATGACAAGAAGGGCCCTGGATACCGCCTGCCGGGATATCCCGAGCTGGTGTGCTATCGTGATGTTGGGCACGCCGCTCCGGCGCATCGCCCAGAACCCGAACTGCTTGTCGTTTGTCGGCAGAAGCATGTGTCAACATATGGATGTTGACATAATAAAACTTACTCACTTCCTGTGACGCTTCATCGTTTTTATGAACCGTGATCTCAGCCCGGGCCAGATCCGGCAGGCCCCGGAAATCAGGAAGGATCCTGATGAACAATTGAACCGGGTGGGGCAGGGTACCATAGGCGGCGATCTATGTGTGCATGTAACATTTACCGATCAGTCAACAGGAAACCCGGCATTCTTGTATCAGAAGTTCGGGAATAAGATCAATGCAGCGTACCCGAATCCGTTACATACGAACAGCCTGTTAAACTGGCGGTCATATCGAAAAAATGGAGCATCCCGGTACCATTCCTCATTCATGCCTCAGCGCATCGATCGGGTTTAAGTTTGCTGCCTGCCACGCCGGGTAAATGCCGCATGCAAGACAGACGACGATCCCAAAACCCACGCCTTCGGCGACGGATACCGCATTGTTAATCGTGAGAAGATACTCGGTCGATCCCAGCATCAGGGCGCTTATGGCATAGCCTGCAAAGAAACTTAGGATACCCCCGGCAAGACTTCCGATTACCCCGATGATGGTGGCTTCGTAGATAAACATGCTCATCACCCCTCTCTTCCGGACGCCGATGCTTCTCATGATGCCAATCTCCTTGATCCTCTCGTTCACGGACATCATCATGATGTTGAAGATCGAGACCCCTGCAACAATCATTGAGATTCCGCCGATGGCGGTCACGAAGGTGGTGACCATACCAAAGGTTTCATAGATGGTCGCGAGTGTAGCCTTGCTGTCGGTAACGCTGACGATCTTATTGTCCTTATGTTTGTTGAGCTGTTTTTCTATGTTGGTTTTGACGGTTGCCGTGTCCCCGTCCCTGACTTTCACGACTACCTCATCATAATCGCCGTTCCGGTTGTAGGTATCCTCAAACCAGTCCCTGGTAACGACGAGTGCATTGTCGGTGCTGATATCGAAACTCATGCCCCGCTCTTCGATGATCCCGGTCACCCGCAGGGTCCCTTTGCTGCCATCGGTGCCGATGGAGATCCTCGATCCGACCTTCAGGTTATGATCACTGGCAAAGGTGGAACCGATAAGAACGCCTGAGTTCCCGTTGTTGTAATCCCCCTCCTGGAGCTTCATCAGGTCCGGCACATCTCCCGGGGGCACTCCGTAAATGGGTGCAACGATATCGTCACTGCCAACCCCGATCCTCATATGGTCGGCGGTCTGGTAGATGGGAATAGCCAGGTTCGGCGCCGCTACCCGTTTAATCTGCTGGTAATTCTGGTCGGTGATCTTCAGGTTCCCTGCACTGCTCCCGCTGTCACCGCCGGGCCCAAAACCCCCGCCGCTGCCGGAATACGGGGTGACAATGACACTGTCACCCACCGATGAGAGACTGTCGGAAACTGTTGCCACCAGGCTGTTGCCTAAAATGCCCATTGCCGCGATGGCAACAACACCAATCACAATCCCCAGCATCGCAAGTGTCGAGCGCAGCATATGGATACGGACATTGCGTTTTGAGATAACCCAAAAAATATTGCTCATGTGGCAATTCTCCCGTCAACGATCCTGATGATCCGGTCAGTATAGTGAGCAACCACCGGGTCATGCGTGACGACGATGATGGTCGAACCCTGTTCGTTCAACCCTTTCATGAGCTCCATGATGCTGGTACCGGTTATTGAATCGAGGTTTCCCGTCGGTTCATCGCAGAGTAGGATATCGGGATTGTTGATCAGCGCCCGGGCGATTGCGACCCGCTGCTGCTGCCCACCGGATAGTTCCATAGGGGTGTGGGTATAGAGGTGTTCTTCCAGCCGTACTGCTTTGAGGACCTCGGTCGCCTTCGTTGCATCAACACTTGTGCCGGATTTTATCATCCTCGGGAAAGTCACATTTTCAATCACGTTCAGCAGCGGAAACAGGTTGAAATGCTGGAAGATGAACCCTATCCGGTCTCTTCTCATATCGGTGAGCTGGTCATCCGACATGTCACGGGTCCTGGTCCCACTCATAATGATATCTCCGGATGTCGGGGTATCCAGGCACCCCATGAGGTTCAGGAGGGTTGACTTTCCTGAACCTGAAGGGCCCATGATTGCGATGAACTCACCCCGGTTCACTTCAAAGGAGATGTGATCCAATGCGGTTACATCTCCAGCCCTGAGCGGGTAGATCTTCACGACATCGGAAAACTGGATAACTGGTTGCATGTCATACAGTCCTTACTGGTTCTTCCGTTTCTTCATGAAGAGGAATCCGCCGCATGCAAGGGTAATGATGATGACAATGCCGATCACCGGAAGGAGGCCGGGCTGTGCAGCATTAGCATCTGTGAGGGTCGCTCCGGCAAGACTTACCTGCTGCTCCGATGTAATCACATTGCCGTCCTTATCTTTGTATGACAACCCGAGGGGAACGCTTGTTACGCCGTCCGTGGAAAAGGTGATCTCAAAACTGCCGAAGTCATCGGTTTTAAGTGCCCCGATCACGTAACTCCGGTACGGGTCCTGTGGTTGTGCCGGGGCCAGGGATGTGACCGTGGCACCGTTTGCCGTCTGAAGTCCGGCATTTGTCACATCGCCTTTGACATGGTAAATCCCGTCATTATTTGTTACCACAATATTGCTGACGACGAGATTTGCCTGCTTTTTATCCTCGGTAAACGTGATGGGCAGTGATGTCGTAATGGTATGGACATTATCGCCATTATTATAATCAACCCTGATTGCCAGTGTCGTCGGCTGGTTGGGTGTAACCGAGATGTTTATCGTGGTACTTTCACCGGATGCAAGTCTGCCAATAAAGGTTTTCAATGGCATGATCTCCGTATTGTCACCAGAAACAGAAATGATGACATTTTTCACTTCATTTTTCCGGGGATTCGCGACCTGGACCGAGATAGTCTCTTTTCCGCTCTGTGTAAATGTATCCGGCTGGCTGGTGACGAGTAACAGGAGAGGAGTATTATCCACCTGCACGGGATCCTTGATCCACAGACCACCTGTACCATAGTAGCTCAATGAAAACGGAGGATAATAGGTACCGTCCTGACCGTTGGCGAGCACCGTAAAGGTGTAGTCACGCGTCTGGAGCGGGCCGATTGCCGAGGAAGAATCGTACGTTCCACTGGTCCGCTTGATATCCTGGTCTCCAAACGAAGCATGGTTGACCGATATACTCTGGTTGGAATTTCCGTTCGTTACATGGAATGTTACCGTGCCGATGTCATCGGTAAAAAAGACAGCCGGGTCGTAGGTTACGCCGGACACATAGACATTCCTCCCCAAAGCGGTAAGAGACTCAGAGGAGGTCTCGGCATATGCTGCACCGATAAAGAGGCTGATGCCAATCAGGGCAGCAAGTAGAATACCCAGCCTGTTTACTGGCATTCTTAAGATCTTTCCAGAATCACAGATTTTCGGGATCCTGCGGCCTGGTTTTTGTTGTGCGTTCGTTTTCACTGGAGTTGTCATTATATCTGGTTGAACCATCCTTTGGTGCTCCTTTTCGTTTGTGTTGTAATATTTTTTACAACCGATTGGTTACCAGTATGGAATGTGTACGGGTTTAAACGTTATGGTATCGGTAGTAAAATATTTAACAACTGCAATCGATTGTAGTATATGCAGAAGGTCTCAGGATCTCATATCGATGCCCTGAAAAAACTGGGACTGACCAGTTATGAGGCACGCATATATTCGGGGCTGGTCCTGTATGATACCGCCGAGGTAAAGGAACTGGTTGATTTTATCGGGATCTCAAAACCCAGCGTTTATGAGGGGCTTGAGCGGCTCGAAGATATGGGTCTTGTGGTAAAGAGGACCTCAAAACCGGCAATGTACAGTGCAATTTCCCCTGAAATGGCCATCGAAATTCTCATGGACAACCACAGGAAAGCGGCAGACCAGGCACTGGCGGAACTCAGGACGCTTGAGAAAGAGAAGGTCAGTACCGACAAAGAGGATGCCCTCTGGACTATCTACGGAGATACCAATATCGAGTATAAAATCCGCGACCTCTTCAGGAAAGCGAAACGCCAGATTAGTTGTACGATCGGGGAACGGTACCTCCCCTTCATTTTGAATATTAAAATAAGGGATATTTCATTGCAGCTTATCGTAATATCGGATACCCCGGGTCTTGAGAAGCAGCTGCGAGAGTTATTCCCGGGGAAAAATGCAGATATCCATGTCATCTCTGAGGAACAATTCAAAGTCCCGCCACCCTTTGTTCCACCGGAATTTGTTGAAGCAGGAAAATTTATGAATTTCAAAAATATCCTTGAACTGATCGTCGATGACGAGGAGCTCCTTATGATCCCGCCGTTTATTTCCGGCAGCGTATCGGTTCTTAATACCAGGAATAAGGGGGCTATCCTCCAGATGAAAATGCTCAGTCAGTTCAAATGGAAACGGTTTACCAAT
>JBFYKV010000109.1:0-6468 GCA_041305745.1 Methanoregulaceae archaeon
TTATCAGGTTCACCGTAAACGGGCTTAATGCTGACCAGACGTTTGTGTTCATGGAAGGAAGCAGTACCCGCCTGAACCTGACAGTATCAGTTCCGACCACGGCTCCAACGACTATTCCGACAACTTCCCCCACGACAGCACCGACTACATTCCCGACGACCATCCCGACCACTTCACCAACAACCCAGCCGACAACCGTTCCGACTACGCTCCCGACAACCGTACCCACGACAGCGCCCACGACTCAGCCGACGACTATCCCCACGACTCAGCCGACGCCACCGCAGCCGGCTGATATGTATTTCTCACTATCCCCTGGCTGGAATTACGTCTCGGTTCCAATGGTGCTTGAGGAGGGACACAACACTGCAGGGATATTCCAGGGTGTAGACACACAGGGTCGAGGGATATTTTCCTATAATGCATCATCACTGGCATGGCGGCAGATGAACCGGACGAGCCTGTTAACCCCGTCAGGATCGTTATGGATTTATTCTGCGAACGCAATGCAGGTGCCGCTCTACTTCTCGAAGAACCAGACGAAAGGAAACGTGACATTATCGCAGGGATGGAACGGCATTGGAATTAACGGGAACCTCTCCGGTATGGCAAAAAATGCATTTTTACCTCTCGGAGGCAACTGGTCATTCGTGATCGGGTTCAATTCACTGGCCCAGCAGTATGAACCCTCGATTATCAACGGTGGTTCGGAATCGCATAGCGATACGCGACAGGTCTATCCAACGCACGGGTACTGGATATTCATGACAGAAAATATGACTTTTACGCCTTTTCCCTGATTTTTTTCCTGCTGAATACGTCGAAAATTACAAATATTATCATTTTTCCGGGGTATTGTAAAAATAGTATCTCTTCGGGAGGCACGGCCGTATCGAAAGACAATTTGGCAAAATTTATCCGTCATCTGATCAGATATGCTGATATTTGTTAAAACATCAAAACGAGCACGCCAATTCTCATATCATCGGCGTACTGCTGATGGTTCTTATCGTCATCATGCTTGCGGCGCTGTTAATGCTGATGGTATATTTTCCGGATTTTTCCCTCCATTCGCTTCTTATTCCGGCATTTATTGAGATCAGGGCGGTTTATCATACGAATGAACAGGGCGCAATGAACCTGGACTCCCGCGTGATCCTTTTCCACAACGGGACCGAGTCGTATGAAAACGACAATCTGAAAGCGGTTTTTTACCGGAACGGCGAAAAACTATCCTGTAATGTGAATACATTAAATGGTCATAATTTCATCCCGACGCATCATATGGGTATTCAGACCATGGGCGGTACAGGGTGCCAGGGGACGTTATGGACACCGCACCAGAAAATAGCGCTTGACTTTACTGACGGGACATTCAGGCCGGGTGACCGGGTGAGGGTTGAGGTGTTCAGGAAACCTGACGGCCTCATTTCAAGTTATTCATATACTGCATAGCGCTCCTTGCGACGATTCTTGCAACCCGGAGGGGTTCAGGAATTTTTCCGTCATATGTAAATTGTTCTACCAGTGCACGGGCAATGCACTCATCAATTCCGGATGGACGAATGTACGCCGTGTAGCCTGTCGAAAGGCTCACTGGCATCCTCTCTCCGAGGTTCCTGTACATCCGGAGACGTTCTTCGTCACCGGGAAAATGGTGGCGGATATGTTCCTCCAGCCCTTCTGATTCCTCGTAGGTGACAGCAATCACCGGGAGCCCTGTTTTTTCTGATATGTACTTCAGATCAATGATATTGTACCATGAAATGACGCACCCGCTTACCATGATGCACTGTATATCACGCCGGTCAAGGGAGAGAAATGTCTTAACAATACAATCGCCTGCATCAAGGCCCCCGACGGTGACGGTCCCGAATGCACATCCGTCAATCCTTAAGTCCTTTCTCATCACCACGCCGGCGATGAGCGATCTCTCACGTGAAGAGAAGCTTTCCGCTATTCCGAGGATACGGATTCCTTTCTTGCCGGGATGCATGAAAGCACTTATGAGCATGGATTTTAAATAATAATCCCAATGGAGATCGACAAGGATAGTGTATGCATCCTTATCCCTACCTTAAACGAGGCCCCGACAATAGGAGCACTCGTGCGGGAGTTCCGTGATCTCGGGTACACCCATATACTGGTCATCGACGGAAAAAGCAGCGACAATACCCGGGATATTGCATCACGGGAAGGTGCAAAGGTTGTTGTCCAGTCCATGAAAGGGAAAGGAAATGCCATGATCGAGGCATTCGGGCTGATAGAAAAACCCTATATCCTCATGATGGACGGCGACGGCACCTATTCCCCATCCGACGCCGCCCGGATGCTTCAGCCGCTCCCTGAAGGATATGACCATGTAATCGGAGACCGTCTCACTGACCAGAACCGCGATGCATTTTCACGCCTGAATTTTTTTGGAAACCAGGTGCTGAACCGGCTCTTTAAAGCCGCCCATTCATATTACCTTTCTGACATCCTTTCCGGATACCGTGCCTTTACCAGGCACTCACTTTCAATTATGCAGCTGAAAGAAGAAGGGTTTGTCATCGAGACAGAGATCTCCTCTGAAGCCGTCCGGAAAGGGATGAAGATTAAAGTGGTACCCATACAATACCGCAAAAGGCCCGGGACCCCGACAAAACTCAACCCGTTCCATGACGGCTTCAAGATCGCTGCAACCATTTACCGGCTGGCACGGATGAACAACCCGATGTTCTATTTCGGGCTTATAGGCATTATTATCATGATTATTGGAATTCTGACCGGTATTTATGTCCTTTTAGAGTGGTTCAAGGGAATCGATCACCTGCCGCTGACAGTTCTTACCGTGCTTCTTATCGTGGTAGGTTTCCAGGTTTTCATGTTCGGAGTTATCAGTGATATGCTGCTTACCTATCACAGGGAAGTGATCCGGGAGATCCAGGCGAATGCACCCAGGGAACCAAAATCATGAACGGCGTACCATGATCCGGAAATGACAGCCCGGCACCGTGGATAGGCTCATAAATTTATTTTTTCCAGCATATGAACCAAAAACAACCTTTATGACTGAAAGGAATAATATGATAATGAAATTTCCCTGCGATAGTAGTCTAGCGGCAGGACAGGGGCTTCCCAAGCCTCTAACCCGGGTTCGATCCCCGGCTATCGCATCCGTTCTATGAATGAATCCGAATCGGAAGTTTTTGCAATCCGCATCATCGCTGAGAACAGAAAAGGCGTATTAAAAGACATTTCTACTGTAGTTGCACACCATGATGCCAATGTGCTCATGATACACCAGGAACTTTTTGATTACGGGATTCTTAAGGGAATGGCCGAGTTATATCTCGAGTTCGAAAATGGTCATGACCATGCATCGATGGTCGAAGAACTGCTGTCGATACCATCGGTCAGGGATGTCAAGCCATATGAACCGTTCAGCAATATTTACGGGACCCGCGTGATTATTATCGGCGGTGGAGCACAGGTTGCGCAGGTGGCGCTTGGAGCGGTGAACGAGGCAGACCGCCATAATATCAGGGGTGAACGTATATCGGTGGACACAATTCCCCTCGTCGGTGAGAAAACTGTCGCACAGGCGGTCGATGCAGTGGCCCGTCTCCCCCGTGCTGCAATTCTCGTGCTCGCCGGGTCTCTGATGGGCGGAGAGATATCGAAAGCGGTGGATCGCGTCAGGGAAGCAGGAATCCCGGTTATTGCTCTGAAGATGGCCGGGACTGTCCCTCAACATGCCGACCTGGTGGTCACCGATCCAATCCAGGCCGGGGTCTTTGCAGTGATGCACGTGAGCGGAAAGGCGGTCTTTGATATAAACCGGGTCAGAGGACGGGAATTCTGATGGACCCGGTTGAATCGGCCGTTGAAATCCTGAAACATGATGGTATCGTCGTCTACCCTACCGAGACGGTCTACGGGCTCGGAGGCGATGCATTTTCTGACGAGGCAATTCTCAAGGTATACGAGGCCAAGAAACGACCTCTTTCAATGCCGATCTCAATCGCGGTCTGCAGCGGTGATATGATCCACGGCGTTGCGAAAACAAACGACCGGGCAATCGGATTCATCGATCACTTCCTTCCCGGGCCGGTAACCGTAGTCCTGCCTGCACGGAAGTCGGTCCCTGATGTCCTCACGGGTGGAACAGGGATGATCGGAATCCGGTTCCCATCGCACCCGGTTGCACTTCGCCTTATCGATATGTTTGATTCTCCGATAACCGCAACCAGTGCGAACCTTTCCGGATCAAAAGACCCTGTCACTCCCGGCGAGTGCCATATCGCATATGATCTCCTTATCGATGGGGGAAAACTTCCGGGCACACCCAGCACGGTCATAGACCTGACCAGTGGAGAAATTATCCGGGCGGGGGCATCAGTCAGCGAAATTGCAGAGTATATTAAGAAATTCTGGTGAAGTAATGGCAAAAAAGCCGATAAGACTACGTGATTTTATCGAAGACCGTGACGGGTGGCTCTATGCGGTGTCAGTATACGATAACCGGGAGAGAGCGGGCTGTGTCCTGCGGTATGTGCCTGACCCTGAAGGGGAACGTATCAGCCGTGAGGGACTGCGATACAGGAAGCTCGATTTTGAGGACGCATATAAAAAAATCAGGGATGAAAAACCGGAATATGCGGATATAGTCCAGCGGATACCGGTGCAGGATATAAGGCGTGTTTTCAAGCCTGAGGAAGAACTTGAATCTGTTGTAAAGCGGGATACCAGGGTACATAAACTGGTTAAAATCTTTGATCTGCCCCCTGATACGATCGGTGTCACTGGATCATTTCTCATTGGTCTTGAAGCAGAGAGTTCTGATATCGATATGGTGGTCTATGGCCGGAAATGGTTCCATGCACAGGAACTTCTCAGGTTTGCAATTACAAAGGGGATACTGCAGGACCTGGACGAGGATTTATGGAAACGGGTGTACGAGAAGAGACGGCCTGAACTATCGCCGGATGAGTTTATGCTTCACGAACGGCGGAAGTGGAACCGGGGGCAGATCGACGGCACCTATTTTGATCTTCTCTATACACGCTCGTACAAGAACTTAAATCCGGCCCCGACCGGCAAAGGGGAGTCGAATTGGAAAATGACCATTGAAGCAACGGTTACCGATGCGAGCCTCAGCTATGACAACCCTGCAGTCTATATCGTTGAGCACAAGGTAATCAGCAGAATACTTTCTTTTACACATACCTACAGCGGGCAGGCACTAAAAGGAGAAATCGTGGAAGCACAGGGGGTCTGTGAACAGCATGGGGATGAATCATGGCTTATCATTGGGACAACCCGTGAGGCAAAAGGCGAATACCTTAAATCAAAGACGCTTCTCGAAGAAACGGTGTAATGTGTTAAGATCTCAACGGCTCGTAAAGCAGTATTGAATTCTGTTCCGGGTTGGTAAGATGATACGGAAACGGACCCGGTAATTGGCAGATATTTTTTTTATCTAAATTTAAAGGAGATCTGAAAGCCTTGTCCCGCCCGGGACGCAACGATCTGAATACCTGCACCACTGACATGGCGGACGGGATGGTTTTGCAGGGACCCTGCCTTCTATCACTTTTTTTGCAGAATGAAGGGCACGGATGAATCTCCTGCGGTCGATTGGTTGTGGAATACACGGCCGTACTACCCCGTCAGGGATATATTCTACAAGTCCCCCGGTAATGTGTTCGCCAAAAAGTTCCTGGAGGCAGAACGTGTATGCAGTGATACGGAGGCGGTCTGAATGGTAAAGGCCTGCGGCCGGAGCCGGAGAGGGGCGCACGATAGAAAAATACGGCTCATCGCGGTATAATTTATCTACTATCCCAAATATCCCGAATTTATCTGATTTGACCGGCACGTCGGTCTCATCAGGAGGGATCCATGACCTGTTTTTCCTGCATGAACCAATGCAGGTATCGAGAAAGCCATAAAATTCGGGTGCGATATCAGGGTATATTGCACAGATTTCATCCCATACTGTTTCACGACTGACGCCAGAGCCGAGGTGTTCAGCAAGCTGCTTGCAGACCGCATACCTGCCGGGCGGGGGTGATCCGCCCGACTTTGCATAATAGAGCATGAGGGGACATGCCGCTGCAGTAACGAGCGATGATATGCTGACTGCCGTACCTCTTCCTGCGGGCGGATTCATACACTCCTGATGTCTCTTGATAATAGGCCAAAAATCTTGCTTTTCGCCTTTGTACCGGGTGCGTGATAATGAAAACGGACATGATGCCGACGGGCCACAAGCATACAGGATGAAAATGTCAGGGGGATATTTTCAAATTAAATCAGATATCCCTGATAGAGCCGGCAATGACGGGCATGGTATAAAGAACGTAACTGTTCAGCTCCGACCGCAAGATCCTAGTACAATGAAGACGTAGTAACAATTAGTGGCTGAAAATAACCAGAATAACCTGAAAGATAGCGATACTATAGAATTATACTCAACAACCT
>JBFYKV010000110.1:0-23736 GCA_041305745.1 Methanoregulaceae archaeon
TTTACAACCATTCTATAAGGGGGTCATTGCATTAATGTTTCTGACCCCTGCTATACACGCTGTTCATCACGTGGATTCAACGGATTTTCAATTTTTCGTTTTCCTTTCAAATCCCTGCCTTTTTATGGGAGATGATCCGGAGGTGATTTTTCCTGTATCGTATATTCATTGAGACTGTAGTACCCAACCCTTTGGCACGTCAGATGCCGGCGTTCCAAAAGCCCCTCCCAATGTGCGACAGGGGCCGTCGCTTCGTTCTTTGTAAAAATACCGGGAATCCCACCCGCCCCTGTATTGAAAACCCCCCACCGCGGGTGGGACCGGGGGGTATCCCCTCCTGTCAATGAAATGAACCGGACAGGTTTTATCGAAATGTCCGTTTCGACAATACTGAAAAGAGGCCTTCCCGCTGTGTTGTATGGGTTGATGGGAGCTCAGTTCTTCAGTGGAGTACTGAACAGTCACTAAATCGCCGCCGTCAGCGGGAACATAGAATTATCTCATCTTTCATCAGAGGACCCGGGTACAATCTTTGGTGGCGACCGCAATCGTCGCCCCGGATTCGTCAGGCTTGAGCCTTCGCGGTATTTTAGGGGGCGGCGAAGTGTATCGTGTCGGGAGGTATGGATACAAAACCTCCACCTCTCATTCCTGTAAGGAAGATCATAACCCCACGAACCAGCAAAGAGCCAAAAAAAAAGAGAATGACTGGCTGAATTGCGGATGAGCTTTTACGGGTGAATTATCCGCGCCTAATTCCCTGATTTTACCAGGGTTTCAGATTGTTCAGGTTTTTCAGCTATTTCCTTATCTTTTACCGCCAGTTCCTGTTTCAGTTCCGCAAGCCCGGCAAGGCAGAGATCAAGTTTTCTCCCGATCTCGGAGATTTCCGCGGCTTCTTTCCTGTAATCTTTAGGTATGAGGAGTTTATTTGCAATGTAGCCGGCAAACGTGGCGAAAACCCCGACACCTGTCGTCATGACAATAATTCCGACAATACGACCATAGGAGGTTACCGGGTAATAGTCACCATAGCCGACCGTGGTGATGGTGACATACGCCCACCACAATGCATCACTCGATGTGAGGATATTTGCACCCGGGGTGCCTCTCTCTGCAAGCAGCACCAAGAATGAACCTGCTTCGAGGATAAGGATTCCTGCAAAGACGAGTATGTACAGCGCAGCCTCTGCACGGTGATACCGGAGATAATATACGGTCTTTTTTACACCATGCCTGCGGAAGAACCGGTAGGCTTTTACAATCCTGAACAGCCGTAAAAACCGGAAGACTGGTGCACAGGCGAGCAGGTCTGCCCAGCCCCAGTCACGGAAAAAATAATAGGTTCGCGACCGGGCAGTCACAAGCCGGTACCCAAAATCGAAGAGAAATATGATGGTGAGAAATGCATTTGTTGTATAGACCACGTTGGTAGCCTGCGGTCCGACCCCCGGGAGATAGACAAGGACGAGGTTGAAAACCGATAATACCGAGATAAATGCAATGAATATCTCGTACCCGAAGTCTTTTACATCCGCTGATTCGAATTTGTCAGTCATACGAAAAACACCGTGGAGATGAATTGAATCCGGGAATCATTAATCGTTTTTATTCCCGGTTGGAAACCGGGTATTCCATGATATGTCCCCCGGAGCTTCATCCCGTATCGCAGGCAATAACCAGGAGAGAATGGCCCGGTGGAAGCATTAAGGCCGGCCCGGAGGTTTCCGGCCTGAATAACAGGAATCTTGCTGATCCCGGTCATTACACTCTCCTTTTCCAAAAACGGGTGAGGGAGTAAGGAGGGTGCAGGGTGCCCGCATACTCTGTTCCGGAAAGGGGGTGACAGGAACGGATATGATAACCGGTCCTGCAGGGGGGCTGGGATTACCACTTATTCCGGAGATGCGGATGAGATTCATGGGTATTTATCACCAGTACACTCAAATGTTAAAACCCCGTACCAGAGAAGAGCAGGTCATTCACCAGGATTAAAATCTCATTTATTTTCACACGTATGGCATGTATACGTAGTTCTCACAGGTCTTTTTTTCACAATACCAGTAAAATAAAGTTATTATCGCGTAGCCAGACGCTGATCAGAACTGATATTTCCGCCTCTTCAGGGTTTCCGGAAGGGAACTGTATTGGAATGCCGGATTATTCAGGATTGCATCCGGATTTTATCACGGTTCATGTCTGAACCGGTATGATCCTGGCGGCACCACGATCTCGAACCTGGCACCTCTTCCGGGAGTGCCTGTCTCCCTGATGCCAATGCCGGTGATCGCCAGGATCTCGCGGACGAGGAAGAGACCGAGACCGGTATTACTTCCGTATCCCCGCTCGAAGACCGCCTCTTTCTCCCCGGCAGGGATGCCAGCGCCGTCATCGGCAAAGGAGATGACCAGCCCCACGGGGGTTTCCTCGTATGAAACGGTAATCTGTGTGACCCGGTCGCCATGGCGGATGGAATTGTCGAGAAGGTTTGAAAAGACCATCTCAAGCATCGGGTCTGCGAAGATCTCAATGTCTTTTAGTGATCCCTGAAACGTGATATGCGACGGGACCTGCGATCGGGGCAGGATCGCATCAGAATCCTGCCACTGCGAATTGTGAGCCCCAAGGTCCTGGTAAAGACGTGTAAAGTCGATCTGGGCATTGATTGCATCGGTTGCAGAAATGATCTTTTCAAAGAGCGCCTGCAGGGCGGGGTCTTTCCATCGCTCCCTGGCAATGTCGAGCTGACCCAGAATAACCGTTATTTTATTGACGATGTCATGGCGGGTGATGCTGTTTAACAGGTGGATCTGGCGGTTCACCTGTTTCATGGCATCTTCAGAACGCTTTCGCCCGGTGAACTCGTGGAGGGCGACAAGCACGGCAGGCCGGTTCTGGTAATTGATCCTGACTGCAGAGGTCTCCACCCATTTTTCTATGCCATAAGGGGTTGTAAACTGGTATTCATTGGTGACAGTGATATCTCCTCCGGTAATCCTTTTGAGATTTTCCAGCACCTGCCCGAATGCGTCGCTCCCGAGCAGGGAGGAGATATTAATCCCGGAACTGACCTTTTCGGGCGGGACATCTGCCATGAGGGCGGCTGCGGTATTTGCGAAAAGGACTAAGCCCGTGGTGTCCAGGATAAGGACCCCGTCATGCAGCGTATCAACGAGTGAACGAAAGAGCGATTCCCGGGCCGTGATATCCCTCTCCATCTCCTTCAGGAGGGTGACGTCCTGGAATACCGTGGCGAACTGCCCTTTCTTTGGTGAGTATACCGACACGATGAAATGTTTGTTCAATGACGGGATGTATGTTTCAAGGTTCAGGGTCTGCCCTGATAATGCAACAGGGAGGTAATTTTTTAGGAATGGTGGTTTTTTTGTGCCAAACGCCCTGCAGGAAAGCTTTCCGGCCACATCGTTTCTTGAGAGCCCGATGATTGTTTCGAACGCCGGGTTGACGTCGAGTACCCGGTATTCAGACGGTGTTCCGGTGCTGTCGAAGACAAGCTCGTACAGGGCATGACCCTCGGTCATGTGTTCAAAGAGGGAATGGAACCGCTCCTCGCTCTCCTGCAGCTGGCGCTGGCCCCGGACCATTTCATCGTAGTTTGCCCGGAGTTCCTCTTCCTGAGCGGCGATCTGCTCGAATGCGGCAAATAATTCTTCATTTCTTCTCAGCAGGTCACGTTCCATGACTTTGCGATCCGTGACATCCATCAGCGAGGCAACACTTTTTTTGGTTCCCGGGATGGTATCGATCGTGATGAAGATATCCCTCACCTCGCCGCTCCGGGTAATAAACCGGAATTCGTACTGGCGCAATGCATCGTCCCGGTCATCACGCCTGATGTTGTGCCGTTTCAGCATGAGGTCGAGATCCTCAGGGTGGACAAAGACTTCCCAGTGTATCCTGCCGTCGATCTCTTTCCGGGTGTACCCCGAAAGCCTCTGGAACTCTGTATTTGAGAGACTAATAGTGGTATCATCCTCTATGATGAGCATGGCCGTCCCGGTATGCTCAAAGATGGTACGGTACCTCTCGTAACTTTCTCCGATCTGGCGCTGGCTCTCGGCAAGTTCATTATAATTTACCCGCAATTCATCTTCGGCTGCAGCGATCTGGCCGTATGCGGCAGAGAGCTCCTCGTTCTTTCGTGTCAGGTCACGTTCAAGTACTTTTAAGGGAGTTATATCAAGGAGTGAGGCAACGCTTTTTCTTGTCCCCGGGATGGTATCGATTGTGAGGAGGATGTCCCGCACCTGGCCGTCCCTTTGGACCATCCTGAATTCATAGCTGGTAAGTGCTGCATCATGTCTCTCGCGGCGGAGGCTGTGCTGGGCCTTCATCCGTTCGACGTCGTCTGCATGGACCAGGCTTTTCCAGCTCATCTTCCCGTCGATTTCTGTCCCGGAGTACCCGGAAAGCCGCTGGAACTCTCCGTTTGAGAGGCTTATAGTCGTGTCTCCCTCGATGACCACGATGGCTGTTCCGGTGTGTTCAAACAGGGTCCGGTATTTTTCCTCGCCCGCAGCGAGCAGGATCTGGCTCTGTTCCAGTTCCTCGTAATTGTACCGCAACTCCTCCTCCTGAGCGGCAACCTGCTGGTATGCGGCAGAAAGTTCCTCGTTCTTTTGTAAAAGGTCAAGCTCAATTCCTTTCCTTTCGGAAATGTCCCTGATAATGGCGATGACCCCGATTCTCCTCCCTTCTGCATCATGGTGCGGTGAATAGAGTGCCGTTATCCATCCCCTGTTCCCTGAAGATGGCATAATGAACGGGAAATCATCA
Organism: Methanoregulaceae archaeon; assembly: GCA_041305745.1. Taxonomy (GTDB): domain Archaea; phylum Halobacteriota; class Methanomicrobia; order Methanomicrobiales; family Methanospirillaceae; genus UBA467. The sequence continues at coordinate 4,798 of JBFYKV010000110.1, forward strand.
GACTGGACCGTTTCTCCTTCGAATGCACGCCGTATCAGTGAGGTTTGAATTTCTGAATCGGGTAAGTCAATGATATCAAGAGGATTCCTGCCAATCATTTCGTCTGACGGAACTCCGGAGAGCTGTTCCATGAACCGGTTCCAGATGATGCAGTGCAGTTCATTGTCAAAGACAATGAACCCCTCGCCTGCTCCGTCAATGACCTCCCGGTTGAACATCAGGGCATCCTGCAACCCTGATTCGGCCCTTCTCCTTTTTACCGCCTGCCGTACCTTGTGGGCAAGTTCGGCGAACTGGGAATCGGGAGCACCTCCTTTCTGGATGTAGAAATCAGCACCGAAGTTGATCGCATCGATAACAACTTCTTCACGACCCTTTCCTGTGAAAAGGATGAACGGGATGTCGCCGTATTTTTTACGGGTCTTTTTAAGGAACTCAATGCCGTTTAATCCGGGCATCTGGTAGTCTGAAATGATTGCATCGTAGTGGTGTTGTTCAAGGGCCTTCAGTGCTTCGATGGCGGAAAGAGCGGTATCGACCCGTATTGCACTTCTCTTTTCCAGGAACAACTTCCCGATTTCGAGGAGTTCGGGCTCATCATCGACATAGAGGACAGAAATCACGGCAGGCACCTCACTATGGTATGTGGGACTGGTTCAGGGCATCTTCTGAAGGGAATGTTTGTAAACGATATTATGTTAATACTTATCTGTTCTCGCTTTTAATGCCTCCCCGCTGTTTTGTATGGGTTTATGAGAGCTCAGTTCTTCAAGGGAATACCTTACAGTCACTGAAGCACCGCCTTTAATCAGATAAGCATTATACCATTACGCATTTTTGTAGTCGTTATTTCTGTTGGCGACCGCAATCGTCGCCCGGGTTTCGAAAGGCGCAGCCTTCGCGGTTTTTCGGGGCGGTGAAGTGTATCGTGTCTGGAGGTATGGATGAAAAAAGCCTTTATATATCATTCTAAAAGACAGATTTTATTCACACGGAATCGCAAAAGAGCCCTTTTAACTTGCTGGGGTGAAGGGGGCGGAGCGGGAGGTCCCCTCTCTTCAGGGCGGAGTAGTTCACTTCATGGTGATGAGGCGCATTTCAGGTCATCCGGGTGTGGCATATAGTGCCTGACGCCTGGTTTTTACAACAGTGCTTTGAAATAGTCGTTTTCCGAAAGGAAAAGCAAGTGCCGGCATGGGTATCAGGGAACGGCGGCCTGTTCCATGGATTTGTCCTGCATCATTGGATGGATGACGGTCGCTTGTGTATGCTCCCGGGATGTGTACAGCCGGTTCCCTGATCCAACAACTCTGAGGAATTTTCTTTACCCCGAATGGGCACCTGTAGTCAGGGGTGACAGTACCGGATGACTGCAGGAGCACTTCATCCGGTTACCCCCGATGGACTTTCCATGTTCCAGAAACGGTGGTGATGCCCGAATCCATGGTATGGGGCGCTGGCAGAGGGATTCATAGTACATTATTATATTCCGGAATGTAAGGTGGTATGACTGAGGGCTGCACATGACGGGATGCGATTTACTATCTGCCGCCGGGCAGGTACATGAGTTCCCTGACGAGCGTGATCAGGCTGAATGAACCGGGCCTGTCGATACGAAGAGGAGTGCAGTTACCGGGACGCTCCCGAAAAGGAAAGGTAACCAAAGGGTGGAAAAGGGTCTGATGTTATCGTCATGGTATGCCCCGGGCGAAGAGAAGAGATCACCTGCAGCCGTTGCATTCCGGCTTCTTCTCCCTGGAGCAGTTGCTTTTCTCTTTTTCCTGTCGGGTTTTCTTATCCTCCCTGCACACTTCGCATGGGTCCTTGGCGGCCTGATGATCCTCTATTATGTCCCGCCTGCAGGAAAGGAGTCTGTCATCCCGCTCGGCATAGCGCTCGGAATCCCCTGGTGGCTGATGGCGGCGGCGCTCTCCCTTCTTGACGTCCTCACCTGTCTCTTCATGCTCCTTAACTTCGGCTATGCCCTCAGACTCCCGTATCTCGGAGCGTGGATATCCCGGTTCATTGCATCCGGGGACGAGTTCATGAAGAAACGGCCATGGATTGCACGGTGGAGAGTCCCGGGTGTTGCCCTCTTTGTATTTCTCCCGTTCCAGGGGACGGGGGGTGTCGGGGCGACCGTCGTGGGGATGATATCCGGGCTGACCCCGGTGCAGATACTGATTGCCGTTGCGGTTGGAGGGACCGCAGAATGCCTGCTTTTTGCACTGGGGTCAGAGATCATCTGGCAATTGATCCTGTCGAATTTCCTTCTCGGTGTCGGTGTTGCGTTCGCGGTAATTGCAGGGGCGGTTCTGGTATATGGTATTATCAGGATAAGGGAGCGGAAAAAGTCCGGATAAATTTGACCCCTATTAATGCTTCAGTGTTCTTATGAGGCGAATATATCGGCTTTTTAGCCTTCCCTGCTGTTGAATTTGGGTTGAATGAAATTAATTTGTATCTGTTGAGTCTTCAATAAAGTACCTGAAATTCCCTTGTCCGGTAACCGGAACGCTGCCGGGGAGGTGTTTTTTGGGCGATGAAGTTCATCGTTCAGAGGGTACGTGAATTGTAGTTCCTGTAGAGTATAGCAGATTAGCATATTTTTACCTGCATGTAATCGCAAAAGAGTCGTTTTTTAATCCAGTGTTCCACGAAGTAGTACAATGAGTTTGCTACCTTCCGGACGCTCGACGGTCAGATTACAGGTGATATGGAGGAGGCCGGCCGCGTATTCTTTATCCGGACCGTTATCCCCCCTACATCCCGTATGGACGGATTATGTGATGAGAACTTTATTTTCACTGGTATTGGCAGTATTTTTTATATCCGGCAACCCGGCTTTTTGCAAAAGATGGGAAATCAGAAGAATTAAAGTGCCCGTAAATTTCAATTACGTTCCCGAATCTTCAAAGACCAGGCAGGAGGTCAGCAGGTGGTTCTTTATCTTCTGCGGTGAGGAGCAGGGATGAACCCCGCCCGGATCGACGGGTGACTGCAGTGAAAGAGGGGGCCCCTGCGGAGACCTGTACCAGTGCAATACCTTTCTTTTCTTAAAAACTGAGAGTTTTGGCTGAAGGATTATGGCTGTCTTCTCACCGCATGCCAGGATTTCATCCCTAGTGCTTCAGCCACCCGAGGTTGAAATAGACCCACGCGGTAATAAGCATCAGGAGGACAACGGCGGTAATCATCTGGAGGAGGGTTGCCGGCCACGGGTTATCTACCAGGTTCATCCCAAGGAGACCTCCGATGAGGGTAGGCACCAGTGTCAGTGCAGTCAGGACACCGAGGATCTTCATAACCTGGTTTATCTGGAATGACGTGGAGTTTAAGTAAAAATCCACCATGCGGCCAAACGAATCTGATACGTTCTGGGCGTTGTCTGATAGCGAAGCACAGCGGTCAATGAGCGAACTTAGTCGTGAATGTTCTTCTCCGCTGATGTCTGATCCACTTCCGCCTGCTGTCACAATGGCATTTTTCGTATGAAGAAGCCACGAGAGTATCCGGCTGAGCTCTTTCTGGTCGGTATACATCATGTTCAGGTAATTCGCCGGCAGTTTCTCCAGTGGGAGGGCTTCGAGGTAGATAAGTTGTTCTTCTGCTTTGAGGATGAGATCTTCCACGGCATCAAGGGTATCACGGAGGACAATATAGACAATCCCGGGCCCGGTGAGGGGAATCCCCTCCGCTGACCCGGATTCGGGAAGTGCTTCAACAACCGTAAGCCGGGACCGTGAGAAGGTGATGATGCTTTCCTTTTCATAGACTGTCAGGAAACCATTCCAGGAAAACTGTAATGTCCAGCGTTCAGATGGATCCCGGGTTATCACCGGCACCTTGAGAAATACTGTCATTTTGTTTCCAATTTTATCGGCTCGGGGATAGGATCGTTCACGCAGTTTCTCTTCAAGTAAATAGAGTGGTATCCCTGAGAGGGATGCCATGGCCGGAAGATCCCTGGGGCCCCACCGGGAAAAATCGAGCAGGAGTCCCTCTCGGTGCAGCTGGGCGGCAGGATCACTTATCGTAACTGCTGACCAGTCAGGGACTGATGCTGGCGGAGGAGCGAGTGGAAGTGAATGCACCTGCAGGGTGGACTTTTGCAGGGATTCGTCGGGACGAACAGGCTGAACTGCGTGGTGGCTGGCCGCTCTTCCGGTGAGAAAGAGGACCGTTACGGCCTGCATCCCGCGTAATATCCGGAAGTAACGGGCAATGCCATACCCCCCGCCAAAAACCAGTGCAATGGCAGGGACAACCAGGATGAACAGGTAGAAAAGGTTCCACGGGGAGGTGACGTATGCCCGGCGGTCTTCTGCAACCAAAAGCCGGCAGGCATATTCCAGGATAAAAAAGATCCAGATTGCGACATCGAGGATTGAGAGGAGAGAATAAAGGAAAGCGGGAATTTTCACAAAATCAAGGAGGAGAAGTATGGGAATGAGCAGGAGGGCAAGACCTCCCATGAGCTGTTCGCGAAAGATTGCGTTAACCTGCTGCCGTAGATGTCGTGAATGATCCCTTGCAGCGATTTTTTCCCAGTCCTGCCATGATGCAAGGCTGATACTCATATCACTGTCCCAGAGATCGCTTTGCTCTGCCTCTGCCTCCATGGGTTGTCCCGGCTCCCTGTTCTGAATCCTCATATCCGGATGATATCTTATCTGCGCGTGAAGATAATCGTTTCATCAGTCAGTGAGTAAGAAAGGGATGAGGGGCACACCTGCCATGTGCCCATACCCCCATTCCCGGGCATTCAACCCTGAATTCCTGTTTATACCAGGTTTTTTTCATCGATGACCGGGGGCATGCCCCGGTACTCTGAAATGCACCCGCCTTTTGTCCCGGCGGTTCGTAACTGGCATGTCATTACCATGCACATTCGTGGGACTTCAGGAGCCCGGGGTGAAAACCCGGACTGATGACGATTGCACACATCAGTTACACCTGACTCGTGCACTTTTTTTACAGGTGATGAGGCGGACCTCTTTTGCCGGAGGTCTATGGTGTACCCTGCCGGGCAGGTCGGAATGAACCGTTCATTTGCCCATGCCGGGCCGCTGTCACGACCCCGGTTGAGATGGCAGCGGTCAGGGCGAAACTCCCCCTGATAGCTGAAGGAGGGCTTTTTTCAGTTCTGAGCGGCGAGCGGAATATGGGGTTCCTTCAGAAAATTTTCTTTGTCAGGTGACCGGACAGTCGTTATTCCGGATGATATCCCGTATTATGAGATATTTCCCGAAAAAATCTTCGTCCCTGCGTTGCGGACAGACCTTCTTCGTGGAGGGAGGTGCGGTTCCGGGTGTCCGGGGTGCATCATCGATTATGTTTATCTCCTGTACTGTCGAAGTCAGATGAGACGGTAATTATGAGCCGCGACCATGCAGTAAGTGAAGTCATCGGGACGATGCTGATAGTCTTCCTTGTAATCCTGCTCGCCGCAGTCATTGTATCACTGTTCCTCGGCCTTATCGACCTGACCGATAAATCGGCATATATTGCCCCGGCTATCGGGAAAGAAGAGATATCAGGAAAAACTATCGTCAGTATCTATAACAGGGGAGGGGATACTGCGTTCCTGAACGGGACCGGCCGTTATTCTATGAGCGTCTATATTGATACATCTTCAGGGAGTTCGAAAGCAAATCCGGTTTCTACAGTCAGCGCTTTTCCGCCGGGCTCCACGCTTTTTGTCTATAACAGTGCAGGCGGGTACATACTAACCGGCAACAGCACGGACCTCTTGTCTCCTGCTGCATTATCCGTGACCGCATGTCCGCTTACTGTCCGGCTCGTGGATGAGACGACACAGAACCTCATCGCCCGGTGGGAGAGCGACTGCAGCAGTATTCCGGTTACAACTGTACCGACCCCTGCAGCACCGGTGAAGGCGGGATTCACCTTCACCCCGTCACAGGGGGACATACCCTTCATCGTGCAGTTTACTGACACATCGACAGGGCCCGTGACAACATGGTCCTGGCTCTTCCATGACGGAGCAACATCTGACCTTCAAAATCCCTCTCATACGTTTACTTCGGTCGGTTGGAAAACGGTCAGTCTCACGGTTACCAATGCATCGGGAGGCAGCGATACGTTTACCTGTCCGGGAGGGCACTGCCCTAAAGCCACCGCGAACGCCCCGGTGAAGGCTGATTTTTACGGAATTCCGCAGTCAGGTTCAAAACCGCTCACCGTACAATTCACTGATACGTCAACCGGTCCGGTAAACTGGTGGAGGTGGAATTTCAGTTCCGGAAGTGAAAGTACAGCGCAAAACCCGGTAAAAAAATATTCAAATGCCGGGGTGTACACCGTCAGGCTTACCGTGAGAAATCAGACCGGGAACGATACCATGACGAAGGTAAATTACATCACCGTTTCGGCGTGAAGGCGGTTTCCTGCCTGCCTGATATTCCGCCACCCTTCCCGTCTTTTCGTATTTTTACCGGATCCCCGGGTGTTGCCCTTTGTGTGTTCCTCCCGTTCTAGGGCACCGGGGGTGCAGGGGCGACCATCGTGGGGATGATAGCCGGACTGACCCCGGTGCAGATACTCATTGCCGTTGCGATCGGAGGGACTGCCGAATGCCTGCTCTTTGCACTTGGTTCAGAGGTTATCTGGCGTCTGATCCTTTCGAATTTCCTGCTCGGCATCGGTGTTGCTGTCGCGGTGATTTCGGGGGCTGTTGCCGTCTGGTTTGCTTTCAGGATAAGGTATAAGAAACGTTCAGAATAAATAGGAGCTGGTCGGTCGCCGCAAGTTAATTATATTATGTTAATATAAAGGAAAATGACAACTTATTTTAATAACACGTGAGAGATTTCTAAACTCACATACGGGCTCATTGTTTCGTGATGGTCGGCTCCTGTGTGTATCTGAGTAGAGAGGTATTGTGATGAAGAGAACTTATTACGCAATTATTATCGTTTTTATAATGTGCGGTGTCCTGTTATGTGGATGCACGAATACAACTACATCTATACAGACTCCCCAGACAAATGCATCTGCCCAGTCAGGACATGAAACCGGTACGACACGAACTATCACCGATATGTCAGGGAACACCATTATACTCCCGGTAAAAGGTGCGACATTTGCATTGTTCGGTGGACCCATTAACCAGATCCCCTACCTGCTGGGGGTAAATGAGAGCGTCATTGCCGTCACGAAAGGGCCGCAGATGATGCAGATGATGCAGGAACTGGACCCCGGAATTGTAACTAAACCGGCACCCAGGACAACAAACGGGAATGTGAATATCGAAGAGCTGCTGGTGGCGAATCCTGACTGTGTAATTGCGTTCGATGTCGATGGAGCCATCGTAGAATCAAAAACCGACATTCCTGTGATATTTTTGACCGGCACCATGAGTGACGGCTTTGACGAGATGAAAAAAGAGGTCATATTCTTCGGCGAAGTCTTCCAGAGCCCCGGGCGGGCAGAAGAGTATGTCACCTATCTCAACACAACGCTGGCATTCCTGAATGATCGTACGGCTGACATTCCACAGGATAAGCGGGCGATAGTTTTCCTTGGCGAGGGAGCCAGTCACCTCCAGACGCTTGGCGGGGACACGTTCTTTAAAGAATGGACCGCGGCTGCCGGATGTATAAATGCCGTAGATATGATCTCTACGACGCAGGGGCAACAGGAAGGCATGCATACCGGAATTAACGAGATATCGATGGAACAGGTCCTTGAAATCAATCCTGACATTATCATCATCGATACCGGAAAACCCTCAGATATCGCTTCCGATGAACGATGGAAGAGCCTTAAAGCAGTTCTGGAAGGAAATGTTTACAAGGAGCCGACGGGGCTCTTCCTCTGGAGCCGTCCTTCTGCAGAGTCTGCGGTACTCTACCCGCTCTGGATGGCGTATATGGCATATCCCGACCGTTTCAGTGACGTACCTCTGACAGAGAGGGTAAAAGACTTCTATGCAACGATTTTCGACTACCCGCTCACGACTGAACAGGCACAAAAGGTTATTGACGGCATGTATGGCAGCGTTACATTCGGCCAGGTAAAAACCTCGGGATAAGGCCTGATGGATATTCGTAAATCAGAATCACAACCGGTAACCGATAGGGGTGTCATCGAATCCGGGAATGTCCGGCACCCGGCACCCCGCTGGGGTGAAGAGCACCCCGGCCAGGTCCAGGTAATCCTGGTGCTCCTTCTGTTTATCGTTGCATTTGTCGCACTGATGACCGGAAGGTACATGGTCCCGCCCGATATGGTCATGGCGGTAATTGCAGCTTTTTTCACGCCATTCCAGGAGACATTTGTTCCGACGGTCTATTCGGTTATCATGGATGTCAGGGTTCCGAGGATCATAGCCGGATTTCTTGTAGGGGCAGGTCTTGCATTGAGTGGTGCGGCATTCCAGGGCATGTTCCGGAACCCGCTTGTCTCGTCCCAGATCCTTGGTGTTGCATCAGGGGCAGGATTTGGTGCTGCTATAGGGCTCCTGCTTTTTGACAGGCTTTTTATTGTTCAGGTCCTTTCGTTTGCCTTCGGCCTGCTCGCCGTGGGGATGGCGTACTGGATAAGCCGGATCCGCAATACCACACCTATCCTGATGCTGGTCCTGTCAGGAATCGTCGTCGCATCGTTTTTTTCGGCTCTCACGTCAATGGTCAAGTACGTTGCTGATCCGATGAACAAGATGCCGGCAATTGTCTTCTGGCTGCTTGGCTCACTCAATCACGTTACGACGCAGGATATTATGGTGCTCGGCCCCATCATCGCATTGTCAATGACAGGGCTGCTCGTAATCAGGTGGCGGATCAATATCCTTACGATGGGCGACGAGGAAGCCCGTGCACTTGGGGTAAATACTGAACGGCTCAAAATTGTAATCATCCTCCTTTCGACATTCATCACGGCGGCTGCAGTCTGCATGAGCGGGCTTATCGGGTGGATCGGCCTCGTCATCCCGCACATGGGCCGTATGCTGGTAGGTCCTGACAACCGCTATCTCCTGCCGGTTTCAGTCCTGCTTGGCGGAACGTTTCTTATCGCAGTCGATACCGTCGCCCGTACTGCGGCTCCTGCCGAGATCCCGATCGGTATCCTGACTGCCGTTATCGGTGCACCACTTTTTGCCGTCCTTCTTCGAAGGAATAACCCGGGGTGGTGATGACGGGCAGCTCAGTTCATCTTTCGGGTATCAGTTATGCATATCCTGCTGGTAGTGATGTCTTTCGTAATATCAGTATCAGGGTCGAAAAAGGGGAGATCTTCTCGATACTTGGGCCGAACGGTACTGGAAAATCGACACTTCTCAAGTGTATAGCCGGACTGATTCCCCCGCAGACCGGTTCGGTCCTGCTTGACGGTGAGGATATTACCGGCAAAAAAGCCGATGAGGTAGCCCGGAAACTGGGATTTGTACCGCAGACACAGGTGTCCCCCTTCCCGTTTCTTGTCAGGGATATTGTCCTGATGGGCCGGGCTGCACATATCGGGATGTTCTCGACACCGTCCTTTGACGACGAGGAAATTGCATATAAAGCGCTTGAACGGGTAAGGATCCCTCACCTTGCAACCCGGCCGTGCACCGGTATCAGCGGGGGGGAATGGCAGCTCGTCCTTGTTGCACGTGCGATTGCCCAGTGTCCCGGGATACTCCTCCTTGACGAGCCGACCTCACACCTTGACCTTGGGAACCAGATGAGGATCCTTGATGTGATACGATCGCTTGCAGATGAAGGAATGACGGTCATTATCGCGACCCATTTTCCTGATCATGCACTCCTTACCTCAGGGAGGGTTGCAATCCTGCGGGACTGCAACCTTATTGCATATGGTCCGCCCGACGAGGTCATCTCGGAGGAGACGATGTATGCAGCATACGGTGTGAATGTTAAATTAATTGAACTACCAGACCCGGTAAACAGAAAGATCTGCGTACCGGTCACAGAATGTAAAAGGTGATGGAAATACATGAAAAAAGATGGAAAAGAAGAGTTTGACGGAAAGGGTGCAGCCCGGATGGATGAGATCGCACAGGGCCCGTTTGCCCCGATATACCCGGTAATTGCACGGCAGGCAATCTCGTATTGCGGGATTGACCGCGGTTTTTGTATCGATGCCGGGTGCGGTCCGGGGAACCTTGCAATTGCACTCGCAGAAATATCCGGATATACGGTCGATGCCCTGGACGCATCGGAAGATATGTTTGCCCATGCAGAAAAGAACATCAGGGAAGCCGGGCTGGAAGACAGAATAAGGGTTGTGCACGGTGATGTGCATGAACTTCCCTATAAAGACTGTTCTGTTGACCTTGTCGTGAGCAGGGGGTCCGTTTTCTTCTGGGATGACCCGGCACGGGCGTTTGCCGAGATATACCGGGTACTCAGGCCCGGTGGCAGGACGTTTGTCGGCGGCGGGTTCGGGACGCCTGAACTGAAGGCTGCCGTTACTATGCAGATGCGTGAGATCGACCCATCATGGGAAGAGAAGGCGAGGGGGCGTATGAGTCCGGAAAAGACTGATGAGATAATGAGATGTCTCGTGAAGGCCCGGATCACTGATGTTGAGATCATCAGGGATGAGGCCGGGTTCTGGATAGTGATGAGAAAATGAACGGAATTCAGTGTCACATCTGTGAAGTCGGGTGCGCCATTCCGCCGGGGGGAACCGGCCGTTGCAGGATGTATACAAACGACGGTAAAGGCATTGTGGAGCGGTTCCCTGACACATTTCTTGCAGCGTTCCCGGTTGCCATCGAGACCCAGCCGATGCTCCATTTTTACCCGGGCGGGAAATTCCTGCAGGTCTGTACAGCCGGGTGCAATTTCCACTGCGGGGGGTGCGTCTCGGAAGTCCTTGTCGACCATGCCGAGTCACTCTGCCTGTCAGGGTCAGCAGTCACTACCGATGAGGTCCTTAAGAGTGCCATTGAACAGGGGTGCATCGGGGTTTCATTTGCATTAAACGATCCCATCGTCTCGTTCCCGACGTTTTGCAGGCTTGCCGGAAAGGCCCGTGAAAAGGGGCTCCTTACCGGGTGTTCGACCAACGGCTACCTGACAGAAGAGTCTGTACAGGCACTTGTTCCGGTCATCGACTACGTGAATATCGGGCTGAAAGGAGCAGGAGACGCCTGTTACCGTGCATGCGGGGCACAGAGCGCAAGACCGGTCTTCCGCACGGCAGAACAGCTCTTACGTGCAGGCGTTCATGTTGAGGTATCCCTTGTGTACCGCAAGGGAGAGGAGGACGAGGTACTCGCTGCAGCCAGGCGTATTGGAGAGATTTCCCGGGAGATCCCGCTGCAACTGATGCGTTTCGTCCCGTTCGGTGATGCGACTCCCGGTTCGGAGCCGACAATATTTGAAAGTGAGCAGTTATGCGACCGGATCAGGGAGACACTGTCATGGGTCTACCTCTTTAACTCGCCCGGGACAGCGTACCTCACCACTCACTGTCCTGAATGCGGATCGGTGTGTATCAGCCGGGAATTTTTTGGCCCGATGGGGGCACATATCAGGGGAACAGCAAAAAAGACCTGTGAATGCGGATACGCCGTTCCGGTGAAAGGGACTATTACTACCGATATTTTTACTGAACCGGGCATGATGGGCGGGTACCGGATAACCCGCGGGCTTGAGATGATATGGGCGATCCTTGCCTGTCTCGGGGTTGATGACCAGCCAACGCTCTCGCGTATCTGGGGCGAGGTGCTCGGTACCGGCATGCTGAAGAAAGAACTGCATGACCGGATGAATGATACGGGGGCCTACCTCGGGCTCGTAATGGACCTTGCGAAGAAGACCGGACGGGAAGACGCCGGGAGTGACCTCTGCGGGTTTATCCGTTTTCGGGTTGATAAAATTGCGGAACGGGTGGCAGGGAAATCACGTCCCCGTGTGTACTATGCAATGGGGCAGCCGCTTTTTGCCCTCAACGCAGGACGGTTCGAGGGAAAACTTGTCGAAGCGGCAGGCGGGACTTACGTGAACCGTGCAATCGGCAGGGAGGGGAAACCGGGTGTAACAATCTCGCGCGAAGAGTTCCTGTCTTTTGATCCCGAATTCATATTCACTTCAGGTTTTCTTACCTCGACCGTCGGGGATACGCTCCGGTACTGTGAAATGCATTCGCTGGATGTCCCTGCGGTCCGGAACGGGCATGTCTATACCATGCACCCGTCATGGGACTTCGGGAGCCCGAGGTGGATACTCGGTCTGATGACAATTGCAAATATCATTCACCCCGAACTCTTTAATTTTTCAATTGAGGATGAAGCGGACCTCTTTTACAGGAGATTTTACGGGGTACCCTATCGCTCGGTTGAAACAAACCGTTCATTTGCCCATTCCGGGCCGGTCCGGAAAGAGTAAGGCTGCGGAAAAAGAATAACCGGGAAAAATTGGAATACTGGTTACCCACCATTTTTTTCCGGTATTGATACCGGCCCCGGTTCGAAGAGGTAAATTATTGGTTATCAGGCCATGATTAATGCATCAGGTTATGCAATAATAGTACGGTATTTTTATGCGTGGTACCCGTTCACCTGCTTCACCGGCCGGGGAACCCCCGGGGCACAGCCGGAAGTCTCTTGCAACCGGATTTCAGAATGTGGACCGATCAGGCGATACCTTTGTATTCAACCGGTGCCTGGACCTGATAGCCGGAATCTCGTTTTTCCGGGATGTGAAGGAAGAGAGTTACCGGATTATTTCAGGTGCATCCCCGGGATCGGTGCTCGATGCCGGGTGCGGGGTGGGAACCGATATCGCCACTCTTGTCCCCCTTCTTCCTTTACACTGTCAGGTATTCGGGATGGACGCGAGTAAATCGCTTCTTGCACGTGCAGCAGAACGTACAGGGGATTGCAGGGGCCGGTGCCCGCTGATCCTGGGAGATATTACCACTATCCCCTGCCGGAACGGGGTATTTGGCGCATGCCGGGTCGACCGGGTGCTCCAGCATATCCGTGAACCGGAGCGTGCAATCCAGGAGCTTGTCCGCGTGACTGCACCGGGCGGGATACTGGTTGCGTTTGACAACGACTGGGATACCTTCCGGTTCAGCCTTGATGACAGGGAACTCGTGGCAGTTATTGCCAGGTTCTGGCGTGACAGTTTTGCATCGGGCAGGATCGGCCGTAATCTTCCCGGATTATTCGTACAGTCCGGGCTTGGGGATGTCCGGGCAGAGCCACGGAAACTGGTGCTGAACGACTTTTCCGTTGCCGCGCAGGTCTTTGATCTCCCTGACCTCATCGACCGGACAGAACAGGCCGGGGTCCTGGCCCCCGCTGAAGCGTCAGAGGTCAGGACAGAACTCCGGTGCAGGGCAAAAGAGGGGACATTCTCTTCGGGTTATACCGGTTTCCTTGTACAGGGGACGAAACCGGAGTAATAGTAATCTGTAGTTTCCCGTTTTCCGACCCGTACGGGTATGATATATTTTTCATTTTTTATCATTTCGTATTCACTTGATCCAATTATTTTATCGTAGGGCGGGCCTATTATCAGCTGACTGTTTATGCGGCGGTGCCGGTATTGAATACACTGCTCGTCGCAGATGACGACGAAACACTATTGCAGTCAATCGGCCGCTTTTTTTCTGAATCAGGCTCGTTTGAGGTAACAGCAGTTCATTCGGTCACGGAGGTGCCGGATATCATGGTAACGGCACGGTTCGATGCCGTCGTCCTTGGATTTGATCTGCGGCAGTCGACAGACGCCATGGAGATGATACGCAGTCGCGGTGACATGACCCATGTAATTTTATTCTCCAGAGAGGAGGGTGAGGAGGCTGCCATAAAAGCCCTTCAATCAGGGGCCTCATTCTGGCTGGCAAAGGGAAATAACCCTGAATCGCAATTCGGGACGCTTTCTTTGGTGGTGGAGGAACTGGTACGCCGGGAGGACGAAGTCCGGGCACTCAGGGAATCGGAGGCACGCTACCGGGACCTCTTCGAAAACGCCCCCGATATGTACCTCTCGGTCGATGCATCTACCGGGTTCCTCGCCGACTGCAATAATGCAGCTGTTTTACAGACAGGATATTCAAAAGAAGAGATAATCGGCCGGCATGTGCTCTCGCTTTATCACCCGGATTCGGTTGATGCTGCCCGTAAGGCGTTTCAACAGTTCAAAACGACCGGAATGGTACGTAATACTGAACTGCAGGTCCAAAGGAAAGACGGGAGTACGCTTGATGTCCTCCTGAACGCGACAGCGGTCCGTGATCAGCAGGGGAAGGTACTGTACAGCCGGTCGGTCTGGAGTGACATCACGATGTACCGGCAGGTCCAGAAGGAACTCCGTGAGAGCGGGGAGCGGTTCCGCCTGCTGTATGAGGCGGCCCCTCTCGGGTACCAGTCGCTCGATTCGGACGGCAGGATTATCGTAATCAACAAGGCATGGCTCGATACCCTTGGGTACAGCAGGGAAGAGGTCATCGGGCACTGGTTCGGGGAGTTCCTTGAACATGGGGACCGGGAAAAATTCACGGAGATCTTCCCGGAGTACATTGAAAAGGGAGCACTCCATGGCATTGAGTTTTCAATGGTAAAAAAAGACGGTTCGCGAATTATCGTCTCGTTTGAGGGCAATGTCGGGCACGACCGCGAAGGAAATTTCCTGCAGACCCACAGCATCCTCTCCAATATCACCGATAGGAAAAAGTCGGAACGGGAACTTCGCGAGAGCGGGGAGAGATACCGGCTCCTCCTCCAGAATATAAATGATGCTGTTTTCGTCTTTTTGCCTGATGATTCATCAGTTGACCGTATTATCGAGGTTAATGATCGCGGGTGCCAGATGCTCGGGTATTCAATGGATAACCTGAATGGGATTGAAGTACCCGCTATCTGTTGCGGTCATGACGCAGAAGGATGGGATGCCATCAGGAAACTGATTATCCGGGACGGACATGCAGTGTTTCAGACGGTGGTGACAAAAAGGGACGGGCATGATATTCCGGTCGATGTCAGTGCAAGGATGGTGTCATTGCATGGAAGTCCTGTCATTCTCGCAGTCGTTCGTGATATTTCTGAACGTAAACGGGCGGATGAAACACTGGCTCTTGCAGGGAAAAAACTGGCCCTGCTCTCGGGCATCACCCGCCATGATATCCTGAACCAGCTGGGGCTGCTCGACGGGTACCTCTCCCTTGCCGAGAAAAGCCTTCATGATCCCTTAAATTTCGACCGGTTCATGGAAAAAGTTCATATGGCCGTGCAGGCTATCCAGCACCAGATAACGTTTACCCGCCTCTACCAGGAACTGGGGATGAAGGCCCCGGACTGGGTCAGCGTAAACGACTGCATCGAACAGGCCCGGGCGGTTCTCCCGGCGGGAACCCTTAGGATTGAGGCCCTTTCAGACCGTCTTGAGGTATATGCCGACCCGCTTTTTGAAAAAATCTTTAGTAACTTACTCGACAATGCCCTCAGGTACGGCGGGGAATCGATGACGACGATACGGTTTTCGGTGATACCGAAGAATACACAACTGGTGATAGTCTGCGAGGACAACGGAGCCGGTATGACCGCAGAAGAAAAAGAGCACCTGTTTGAACGTGGATATGGGAAACATACCGGCCTGGGCCTCTTTTTATCGAGGGAGATACTTTCCATCACCGGAATGACAATCGAAGAGACAAGCACACCCGGTCATGGTGCACGGTTTGAGATTACGGTTCCGGCTGGCGGGTTCAGATATACGGGCTGACCCGGCACCGGAACCAAAAAAAAGAAAATTCCTGAGGTCCCAGAAGATATACGATGAATATATCCCGGACTATCGTTTTATCATTCGCATTTTTCGTAGTCGTTTTCGCTACCGGCTGCGTTCAGGAACAGTCGACGTCGTTTGCGAACAAAACAACCTCCGGAACCGGTCAGGAATCTATGGTTCTGCTTGTAAACGAGGTGAACAACGATACGCTGAATGCGCTTTCCGGCCCTGACCAGGCAACGTCTGATGCAGCCATCGCCCTTGGAAGGGCCGGGCTTTCCGGTAATGAAGCCGAAGCCGTACTCGGACGGGTCCTGTCATCCGACCCTGCCGTGCTCACCGTAATTACTATCGACCGGAACGGGACCGTTGTTTCCGCTGTTCCGGAGGATGCCCGGGTTCTCATCGGTGAAAACCTTGGAGACCAGGCGGTTGTCAGGCAGGTCATTGAGACCCGGAAGCCCGTGATGAGCGATATTATCCCGCTTGTACAGGGAGGGTATGCCGTTCTCATTGAATACCCCGTTTTTTCGCCGGACGGAAATTTTTCCGGTGTGATCAGCACATCATTCCTGCCCTGGGATCTCATCGCCCCGGTCGTAGAGAATGCGACCGCAGGGACTCCGTATTCATTCATGGTCACACAGACTGATGGAAGGGTGCTCTATGACCCTGACCCGCTTGAGATTGGAAAGGATACTCTCAACGAGACAATGTATTCGGATTTCCCCGAAATCCTCGAAACCGCAAGGCGGCTTTCATATGAGTCGTCAGGTTCTGCGTCGTACTCGTTTTATAGTACGGGATTTGGAAAGGTCGTAAATAAGGAGGCATTCTGGACCACGCTTGCGATGCACGGTACAGAATGGAGAGTGATGGGGATCAGGGAAGTGTAAAGGCCCTTTCCCCCGCAATATTATTTAAAAATACCTATGAGAACTATGTTCACAGGCCTTACTTATGAAAACCAATGGAATTTCCATGTTAAATCTCTATTTGGACGGTTATTCTGCAGTTCTTTCTGTAAAAGAGAAGAACTGTACGACCAGCACTGCAATCACGCTGCCGATAATTACCTCCGCAAACCTGATGCTCGCATTCGTCAGCGGAGACAGATCAGGGTAAATCTGTGAAAAAAACAGGATTACTGCTACGGTAAGGCCCGCAGACACCGAATAATCAGGCCAGCCCATGAGCTGGCATATTAATACGACACATCCAATCAGAAGTACCATTCCGTAAGGATTCGCCGGCAGCACGAGGAGATAGGTGAATGCGGTAACAGCCCCCAGCAATCCTCCAAGAATCTGAGTCTTTGCTTTTATTACGGTCTCTTTCCCCGTATGCTGTGCAACAGATATTCCCACAATCATTGCCCAGAGTGCCCCGACCGGTGCATACCGTGAGGTGGTATGGATAAGGCTGGTAAGGTAGTATGCCCCGTAAAATGTGAGGAGGGCAATAAGTGCATAGTGGATGGCAACCCTGAACGAATGGATGATCCTGGTTTTCATATCTGTATCCATCTTTTATGGTCTCCCTGTTGATTTAGTGAACATAGGGCAGGCTGATATACATTTTTACCTGTCTCGTGAGCGTGTTTTTCCGGGGGATGCAGAGACGGGCACGGTAACGAACGGGTCGGGTGCAGGCTGTTATTGAAACGGTGATACCTGATGACCTGTTAGAATGACAGGGGCATATCATGCAGGATAGCATTCAGACAGGATGATAAATCCCGTACTATTCCAGGCCTGATACCATGAACAGCGGATTATTATGAAAAAAACGCGCCCTGAAGAATGAAGGACAAGGCCGGTCCACAATGGTGGAAAGAAATCACCTTCCATATATACTAATAGATAAAATTTTGTCGTATCATCAGGGTTTGAGCACTTATGATGGAGACAGTTACTCACAAGAGATCTATTGTAGAGATCAAGGACATTACCGCTGGTGCAGGGGCACTCGGGCTACTCGGATACGGTATGCCCGGAGTCCTTGTCAGCCTTGCGAACGCCGGGCTCATCCAGGCGGGTTCCATGGTCCTTGCCATGGCGATCTTCATGGGAGGATTTGCCATGTTCACGGCAGGACTCATGGAGTGGAAGAAAGGGAACACGTATGGAATGGCGGCCTATGCCAGTTACGGTCTATTCTGGTTCTCGTTTGCGGCACTTCTCATCCTGCCGGTTATCGGGCTCGCAGAATCGACCGGCGGGGCAGGCGCAATGGCGGCATATCTCGCCCTCTGGGGAATTTTTACTGCAATCCTCTTTGTCGGATCGCTGAAAATGTCAATGGCGCTCCAGGTTGTCCTCGCGACGCTTGCACTCGTATTCTTCCTCGAAGCTGCAGGTGCAGCAACAGGTACCGCCATGTTCACCATTTTCGCAGGGTATATCGGTATATTCAGCGGCTTTGCCGCTATTTACACCGCTCTCGGTCCGATCATCAACGATATCTACGGCAGGACCGTCGCACCGCTCGGATAAAAAGAGCCGGTTGATCGGGTAAAGATAAACCTGCAACCGTCCGGGAAATAATCCCGGGTTCATTTTTTATCAGGTCATGGTCTGGATATTTTCATGGTTTTTTTCGAACCTGGTCCTGCTATTTCTATTTTCACTACGTTTACTGGCAACTAGCGTCCATAAGAATAAAATGGTGAAACGTCGCGGTTGACTTCGCTTCATATTGGATCTGGCTCCCCGGAATTCTTCAGGACAAAATCAAAATTGTCGAACATTCACGGACTATTTCGAACCGGATTTGCTAAAAGAGGTATAATAGTCAGGAGTGGATGGATCCGATCCAATTAAAACCACGACTGGATATGAACGGCATTTATTCTTATTAGCACTCTTTTCTGTGTATATCATTCTTTAGAATGGTTCAACCGTAAAATTGAAAGCAGGGGTCCGGTTTCCTGAACCGCCGGGGCAATCATTATTCCAATTCACTTCAACCGTATCTGCCTGAAATGACAATGAAGAAAAAAGCCTCCTCGCTGTTTCGCGTGGGAAGACTAAAATGGAGGTTTTTATGGGCATAAAGATCCAGTCCCAAAAACCGCCGCCTTTTTAAAAAAATGAGGCTTTGAACCGATTTTCCGCATTAAAATTTCCAGAACCGGAATTTTCATTCAACCCTTGGAGAAATCATTGACCGATATATGAAGTGTACAATTTTGCACCGCCATTCGAACAGACATAGAAGGGCT
>JBFYKV010000111.1:0-12780 GCA_041305745.1 Methanoregulaceae archaeon
TTTATTCCGCAGTTCCGGGTTGAGGTCATGGATTTTACCTGAGAAATTCCCCCGCATCTGCTGGAGGTCCCGTGGTGAGTACGAGAGCACGACCTCTGTAATTGCCTGCCCAAGCTCGCCACGTGTCTTTTTTGATTCGAGGTTCAGGCATTTTCCTGCAATTTCTTCATGATTCATAGCGACGAGCCTCTGGAGAACGCTGTCCCGGTGGTTCTTTCCAGGGGGAAGGCCTTCATGGAAAGAAGCCGGTGGCGATGTTCTGAAGTGTCAGTTTCTTAGATGTATGGGTGTCTGATCCTATATTGATGCAATCACTCATCGAATAACAAAAAATCCTTTCTCTTTATGATGATTAAGTGAACCTGCACGGCTCTTTGCCGTGACCAGGCATGAATCATTATTGGTCTTTTCCCGGGATAAAGGGGAGTCTGCAATTGTCACCGGGAACAAGGTAAGGAGAGCTGACAGAAAAAAATGATCTGCTGCGTGGTCATATTACAATACCAATCCTGAATCCCCTTTATCGACAGCGATTCTGCGTGAGTGAAAAATAAGGTGATGTGCGGTCTCAGGTCAGACCAGCTCATTTCCGACGCGGATGACTTCCCGTACGAAGAGATCAAAGTCTTCCTTCCGGCTGCGATGGTTGGTAACGGCAACATGCAGGTAGTTCCTTCCCCTGAGCGTAACGGTTGAAGGAACTGCTATTCCCCGTTCCTGCAGTTCACGTTCAATCTGCTTGTTCAGGGCGTCAAGCATATCGCCATTGCAGCCAGGCCGGGTGTACCGGAAGTTCACGATGTTTAATGAGACCGGCAGCGCCAGCTCAAGTTCCGGTGCAGATACTACCAACCGGGCCAGGTACTGTGCCTGGTCGATGTTCTGCCGGATAAGTCGCCCATACTTCAGCGTCCCGTGCTCTTTAATGGTCATCCAGGCCTTGAGTGCATGAAATCCCCGTGAAAGCTCAAACCCGTAGTCGGAGAGCCAGGGCACGTCAACACCGGTCAGACCGCGATTTCCTTCGCCGTGGGCGAGATACGTCGGGGTAAGGGAGAACGCCTGCCGGTGATGGCCGGCATCCCTGATGAGTATACAGGCAACAGGGTACTGCAGGTACATCCACTTGTGCAGGTCGAATGCAAGCGAATCCGCCCTGTCCATCCCCGCGACAAGGTGCCTGTATTCCGGCGCAATGGCTGTCCAGGCACCAAACGCACCGTCGACATGGAACCAGCACCGTTCCCTCGCACAGATATCGGCGAGTGCATTCAGGTCGTCAACAGCAGCGGTGTTGGTTGTCCCGGCTGCTCCGACGACGCAGACGGGGTGGAACCCGTTCGCACGGTCGTCTTTGATCATTGCTTCCAGGGCTGCCAGGTCGATCTGCATCGATTCGTTCACTGGTACCCGGCGCAACGAATCGTTCCCGAAACCGAGCAGTTCAACCGCCTTCTGGATCGAGGAATGGGCCTCATCCGAACAGTAGATGGTCATTTGCTGCGGAGCGTTCTGCATACCGTCCTTCCGCACATCGAAACCTGCCATCGTATTCCGTGCGACCGCGAGTCCGATCAGGTTTGATGACGAGCAGCCGCTGGTGAGAAGGCCGCTGGCGGTGCGGGGATACCCGAGCAGGTCCTTGAACCAGTCGATAACCTGGATCTCGACATAGTTGTTGCTGACGTAGGAAAAAGCACCGCTGACGGAATCCGTTGAGGAAGCGAGCATTTCTGCAAGCATCCCCGTCACGGTCCCTGATCCCGCAACCCATCCCCAGAACCTCGGATGGCTGTTGCCGAGCTGGTAGGGGAGTATATAATCGATGTATTCCTGGTATACCTCCTCCGGCGAGCTTGGGAGGGGTGGGGGTAGTCCCTCGAAGTGTGTTTTCACAAACGGCGGTGCATGTTGCCAGACGGGACGGTCACGCAATGTCTCCATGTAGTCCATTACGTCATCGAGCATCCGGTGGCCGAGAGCCCGCATGGACTCCCATTCTTCCGGGTCAAGCGTTTCTTCGGAATGTGCATCGGTCTGTTTTGCCATTATGATATCCTCTTTAAAAATGATCCTGACGGTGTATTTACTACGCCAGAGAAGTTGCCTTTCAATTCATATGAAGACAATTATCGGATATTTGTTGAAATGAGGATCCTCCGGTTCCCGGTGTGAAAAGAACATTTCCGGGGAGAACCTCCAAGGCACTGAACAGTTCAGAATGGTGAATCCCTGTCAGAGTACAATCCATGGCATGACAAGGAAATCACCCTGATTGATACCGGCGTCCAACCAGGGAAATACTGTTTAAAATTACATGGTAACCCGCTTTTTCATAATCTCGTCAAATATTCTGTATTTTTGACCGGAATAGTAGACAGCGAAGACTTCGACCCGGTCATCTCCTTTCGAACCGGAAATCGTTGCTTCTGACTGTTGCCGGGGAACCAGGTTTGCCGTCAGGACCTGCCCGTCCGATCGGCTCACCCGTATCTCAAGTTCCTTCAGGACATTCTGGCCAGGTCCTCCAGAAAAAATTACGGAGATATCCTGTGTTATTGGACTTTTTGCCACTTGTACCGTGACTTCCGTGTTCGGAGGGACAGTATCCGTCGGAATGGTGACCAGGTGTACCGGGGATGTTTGCGTGTTACCCGTGTTAGACAAAGGAATGACAGAGGGTAGTACGCGGTTGCCACCCGATCCGTTCAGGAGCCCGATGAGAATAAGCGCCAGGAGCAGCACAACGAAAAGGACGACCAGTCCGATGGCTATCTTTTTAACCGGAACGTTTGAAGGTGGCGATTTCGGTGAGGGAGGAGAAACGGGACCCTGGACCTGCCGGCCCGCAGGGGGTGTCGGAGGAGGTGGCGGTACAACCGGCATCGACTCTTTTTTCGGGTGAACCGGTTCCTTTTCTTCATGAATGGCGGGAGCGGGGTCGCAACGGGGACATCGCCGTGTCCTGCCGTCGAGCGTTCCCCCGCACTTCATACAATAATTATCCACTTCATGCTCCTGTGATTGACCGTTGTTGGTTTTAAACGGGAACTCAACGTCGTTTTTTCCTGTCATGGGGACTCACTCCTGCCTGCCGGGCTGGCTCTGTTCCCGTGCATATGTTGCATTTCTCTTCCCTGCCACCGGCACCCACTCCCAGCCGTTTGCCTCGACCGTAGTAATGACCGGGCCACGGATTTCATCGACGTCAAACCGGTAATCGTAGACCTTCCCCGCAGATCGCGGGTCTTTCGTCCGGAACCCATACCCGACACCATGCGTCTTTTTTAAAAGTAGTCTCCCCCCAAAAAAACTTTTCTGGTAATGCACGACGGGCTCCAGGCCGGATGTCCCGACCGACCATCTAACACTCCTGTACTCCTCGTAGCAACGGACGGAATGCCTGAGTTCGTCGAGGAGAAGAAACGCCCGGTATGCGGTTTTTAACTTGTTTTTACTAAAGATTCCATACCACGTGGCATTGGCAATTTTCCATTCGGCAACAAGATCTGACTCTGTTCCCTTCACGATCTGGTAGGGCTTGGATATATCATTCAGGGCTGATAGTGCATGTATCAGGGTATTTTTTCCTGCGGGAGGTACCCGGCCGGGTCTTTCCCCGCCAAGATACTCAAAATAGCCCATAGCTCTGAAGGCAAAGTACATTCCCAAACCTGCTGCGATTGCGGCGATTATCGTGGCGATGACGGTGGCCAGGGTGAGGGGGTCCATGAGGTTCAATCGCGATCAGGGGGTCCCCGGATTGACTTTTTTCCCACATTTCCGGCAGAATATGGCGGATGACGGGAGTGATGCATTGCAATAGGGACAGGTAATCAGTCCGGCCTGGTTGGCAGCCGGAGCGGTAGATTTCCCGCTTTTCATCGGGGAGGGGGCCGGACCAGGTGGGATACCAGTTCCAGCCAGAAAATCTATGGTGAATTCCAGGAGCTGCTCGAAATTAAGGTTGGTAAGTACCGCGGTAACCCCTTTTTTATCATTCCCGATATTCATCGCAAGGATTGCCCTCGGAACCCGGATGAAACAGGCAGATTCTATCATCACGCCGGTGTCACCATCCTTGTGGAGATTCATAATCCCCATGCGACATGTACCGGCATTCAATAATTTCAGGAAATCCATACAGGTGTCAGAACAGAGGTACTCCCCCCTGTTTTTCCCGGGAATAAGGTAATTATGCCTCTCAAGCCAGGTGAATTCATTTGAGAGATCCCCTTTCAGGTATTCCGCAGGATCATCCGGAAGGAGTGAGAACAGGTGTGGGAGCAGCCATCTCGGGTCCCTGCTTTCCCGGGCGTCTCTCACCACGTTTGCAATATCTTCCCTAGTACACGGGAGGCGTAGGGTGGTATGGTCCAGAAGGGAAGAGTAGAGCCTGCGGCGCATAAGATCGGCCATGGCACAGAGAATAAGGAACGATGAGCCCGGGACTGAAAGTGCAATATGAGATTCCAAAAGGGGGGGTCCGGGGGTAATATAATCATTCAGGTCCCCTGCAAGGTGATACAGGGTAGGGAGCCGGCTAACCCTGACTTCCCGCTCCCTGTCCTGATAAGAACAAACCAGCACCGGTTTCTGCGGTTCTGAATCGCCGCGGATTGCAAGGAAAGAGAGAAATCCTCCTGATTCATCGATGATGCTGATACGTGAAACCCATCGGGGGTCGGTAAGGATCGGAAGGAATTCATCCAGTTTTCCAAGGATTTCTCCGGACTGTGCTGCACGCCACCGGGGTATGGCGCCCCCGTCGACTGCATTGTCAATCTCATCAGGAAGCAAAACATTTGCCAGTCCCTGTGGCCTCGTGCCGGCCGGCGCCAGTATTCTGATAAACACCTCATAAGGGAGTGTAATATCATCTTTCAACCCGTTCATCGTCTCTCCCCTCGAACAGTACCCCTGACCTCTTGATGTACGTCACCATATCCCGTTTCTTTCCGGGAATAAATACCTGATATTCTGAATCTTCTCATGATTTCACCTTCCCCAGCCAGTAATATGCGTCCCCGACCATATCCCCAAGATCCGAGGTGGAAATTCCTGCTTCCCTGAGTGCATTCTCCGTCGCAACAGGAGACCCGGCATTTGCTTTAATAATTGAATCTGCCTTTTGAATTGTATTATAGTGAGGGATAGTGGCCGGGTCAGCACCAGTTGCCTCAATCTTATAATTGAGATTTTTAATCAGTTTTGTCGCTTCATGGTGGCTGTTTGCAAAAGAATTGGCCAGATCCCCGGCCGGAACCGACGATGGTTCCTGGACTTTATAGGCAATCGCCCGTCCGGTCTGTTCAGGGTTGTAACCATATGAATCACTGGACATCCGGGTGGTCACCTTGATGTTAAGGTTTTCAGCAAATGTATCAGGGGTGACGCCCGGAGGACTCCCCGCGGCTTTATGCAATGAATCGTTGAATATCTGCTGCTGTTCTGATACCTTCACGGCCGGTTCATAGTATTTTCCTGGAACAACCTCTTTTATCTCCCCTGTTGCGAAGTCTTTATAGTAATTGCCTCCCCTGACAAGCCGACCTTCGGGGGTTAACTGCCTGATGAACTCATTGTTTCTGACGAGTGGCCCCGAGGGATTGTCGGGATTGGGTTTAAGGTGCGGGGGAATTTCATTTGAGTAAGGGACATACTCATAGGCCGTACCGTCAAAATCCCTCCCGAGTTGGTCAGGGCCCCGCCCGGTCCACTTTTTCATCACGATATTGTTGGGATCAGTCCCCACTTTTTCTCCCATTTTTGTACTAAACCCGTTCATTGCCCGGGTCTCAACGTTACTATTCGTCTCTGCGATAAACTTTAAATCCGGATTTTCATTCAGCTTAGTAACAGCTGGATCGCTTTTCCGTATCTTTGCGGCAAGTTCCATCACTTTGGTGGTGTCCCTTGTCCCGGATAATTTTAGTTCTTCAGCTTCCCTGATGAGAGCATTTGCGTCATTTCTGAAGGCATCATCTGCAGCAGCGGCAATATCATCAGGTACAAGAGGTCGTAATCCGGACTGAGGCGGAAGTTCTCCCGGGAGAAGGGGAATTTCCCCGACAGGTGGCGGAAGCGTATCCTTTGCACCCCTGGGAATGAATTTCTTTATGTCCGTGTTGAGAGTATCAACAACCCTGGTGAGATTTGGAAGCGTTTCCCGCAGGAGTGGGGCGTTCAGCTTCACCGCCTCGCCAATGAGTTTTGATCCAACATTACCTCCATACATGGTAATACCATACATCCAGCTCTCACCCGCCATTTGTCCATAGATTCCCAATTCTGAGGCATTTGGATTTGTCTCTACGTAATCAAGCGCATTATACGTGAGTTGTGCAGGGAATAGAGCAATTTCAGATTGTCCTCCGGTCATAATTCCCAGACCCAGCCGTCCTCCCATGCCGAGCCACCAGGATGTGCGGATAACCTCTCCATCGTAATTTTTCCCGGTTGCCAATTGTCGGATAGTCTTTTCGAACCCATCATCTATCACATTATGATAGTAGGTGCTGCTTGAGGCGGAATCGTAATTCTCTTTTCGCAACCGGTAGAGATTGTCTATCGCCTCCTGGGTTTTTATGTCTCTTTCCACGATGCCGGATGTATCTGATTCGATATCCCCTGCTTTTTCTTCGAGATTTACAAGACCCTTCTCAAGGTCTGAGGGCCCGATCGGGCCCTCGACCTTCCCCTCGTAGTCCGGTATTTCGCCGAGCTCTTCCAGTTCCACCCTCCGTCTCTCCGCTTCCTCCTCGAGCGTGGAAATCATGCCGTCGCGCCCGGAGTCTTTCCCTTCCCGTGCCCATGCATCACGGTTGGCTTTTTCAGTTGCAATCGTATCAAGCAGCCGCCGGTATTCATCCTGCAGAGCCTGTAACGATCCGGGCGGCCCGCCTGGACCACCGATGACACCAGCCGACACACCGGCTGCAACTCCTGCAGCAGCAGCAGCACCCGCCACCGCAACAACTGCCGCAATGGTGTTGTCGACGACTATAGTTCCGGGTTGAAGGTCCCCGCCATCAACAGGACCCGCTCCATCAACAGGACCCGCTCCATCAACAGGACCCGCTCCATCAACAGGACCCGCTCCATCAATAGGACCAGCTCCATCAACAGGACTCCCGACATTTATGACTATTTTTTTCGTATCCGATCCCCCTGCCCCAGAGACCGTGAGTTTTACCGTGTAGGTCCCTGCTTTCTGGAATGTATGGCTGGGATCAGGCAGTTCCGAACGATAACCGTCCCCGAAATCCCAGAGCCAGGTCGAGATCGATCCCGATGAAGTGTCAACAAACTGCACACGGAGTGGTGCATCTCCCGTTGTTGTGCTGGCGTAGATGCCTGCCACGGGTGGAGGTTCTGCTTTACTAATGACGACAGGAGGATTTCCGGGCTGAGGAGAAAGAACACTGACCGTGGTGCTGGCGGTACTGGTTGAGCCGTCAGATCCGGTCACGGTGAGATAGACCGTGTGTGTTCCGGGGTTATTGTAGGTGAATTTAACTATTCGGGACGTCAGCGTCTGCCCGTCATGAAACTTCCACAACCGGGATACCGGGTTCCCGGTCGAGGTATCGGTGTACGTAACAGTAAGCGGTGCTTTTCCGGATTGTGGGGAGTAGGTAAATGATGCCTTGACCGGGGTTTGTGAAGGTCCCGATGTTGCTGACGGGATCTTCTTTTCCAGTTCTTCGGCAATCCGTATAGAAAGGGCCTCTCCGGTCGAATCTTTAGGAATCTGCACATTTACCGTTGCATAGACATAGCCTTTGTAAAACTCGATATGGTACACGTTGCCGGTAGCTGAACTGGAGACCGGAGTTATATATGCTGCACCTGCATTTCCAACCTTTATTGATTTTCCTGCTCCATATTCATGGTGGAACGGCATTGAGGCGCTGATCTTTTGCATTGCAGAGTCCCGGTTCGGGTTATCCCAGTAACTGAATACCGAATAATCAACGACGTCCCTCTTTACAACCCCGGCCGAACTTTTTGAATATGCTGACCACTTATTCGAAATAATTGAGTAATCTGCCAGTAAATCGTCGTTGTTGGTAAAATACTCGTTTGTCCATAGATACATCCCCTCCACATGCCAACCCACAACATTGCCATATTTAAAGTCGTTAGTCACATCGTAACCCGGCATAAGTCTCTGTATATCCTGTGTTGTAAGAATCCACCCTGTTATTCCGCTTCCTTCGGATGCAGCAATGACCGGCATGGAGAGTGCACTCATCACCAGTACCACGAACATAATCCGAGGTATCGTTGATTGGAAATTCATGGTCTCACCCCCCGTGCAACTACGATGGTGACGATCACGAGACCCGCACAACAAAGAAACAGGATACCGGCCATCCCTTTCAGCGGAGCCACCAGCGAGAGGATAAACCCGAGTGACATGCCGAGAATTGCTGACCCGGCAAAGGAAGCGTGAAATGTTGACTTTTTCCCGGAGGCGAAGGCCCTGGACACGCTCCCCCAGATGACACCGGTAAATACCACCAGGACCCCCTCTTTTTGTGCTGCCATCCAGCCGAGAGAGACCATGACAAGCTGGATACTGATGATCACGTTCTGGATAAGCGATGCGATGAGGAGTGCAAGGACAAACCCGGTGGTCACGAGAAGCATCGATACGAGCAGTGAATCATGGAATGATTCGCCGATCCAGTCCGGAATTTTACCGATATTCCGAAGACTTTTCCCGAATCTTTTAAAGCGGAGCTGGAATATCAGCGTCGAGATCAGCCACGAGAGAAGGAGCCAGAAAATTGCTCCGGCAACCTCGTTTCCGGGAATGACGAGGATCGAAGCCAGGCCTGATATCGACCCCGGTGTTGCCGAAGGATTGGCAATCCACACCAGGAAGAGGTGCAGCAGCCATACAATTATTGCAATCAGGATCATCCATGGAATATTTTTCGCAAATCCGAGGGCAGCGCTTTTGATGAATAACTTTAAGAAACCGGTGATCCCGGTTCCGGGCCTGGCGGTGGCCGGGGGTCGTGACCCCTGAACGGGAGGGCCTGCCTCCTCCCGATATCCGGCATCCCCCTGCGGGAGGTGACCCGGCCGTTCACCAGGGACCCAGGTATTGCCGTCCCATCGTACCCATTTCCCATCATCAGCCCTGATCTGCCAGTATATCCCGTTTTCGTCCTGCACCCGCAGGGCATCAACTGCAGTGATATAATCGTCGTATATGAGGCTGCCATTCTCGTACTGTATCTTTAATTTCTCATAACTGCGCTCGATCTCATTGATATCGGCAGCCATGCGACCTCTCCCCCATACCACACCATATACTGACAGTAGGTGTATTATGATAATAGCGTTGTGCTGGCCATGATTCTTTCATAATCCCGGCGTCCTCACCACCCGATAGAATAGGAGGAATATATCGCGGCAAACGAGATCAGGGCGATGATGATCCCCGCTTTCAGGGTATTGAGGGAAAGATTCCTCGCCCAGACCATCGCAACCCCTGCGAGAAGCACGATTGCGATTGCGTGGGACATAAATACGGCCCACCTGACATTATCGATCAGGAAATAGGGGATCATAACCGGGAAAACCAGGACGAAATCGATGAGGATAATGGCAATCGCGACTTTCCAGTCCGCACCGGTTGCCGGGTACCTCATTCCCAGCACGGGTTTTCCGGCACCGATCATGCCGATCACTTTTAACTGCTCTTCTTCACTAAGGTTCTCGGCAATGGTCCCCTGCAGGGATCTCGCTACCATCTCTCTCTTTTCAGGGTTATCCGGATCCTCCCTGAACTCATTGGCGATGCGGAGATAATCGGCACGGTTGACCAGTCCCGCATACATGGAGGTCACCCCGTCAATGACCCCCCAGGAAATGTTGACACAGAGGGTCCCGAACAAAAGGAGGCGGAGCGTGCTCTGTGTGGGTGGCAGACCGTTGTTGATAAGCCCGGTCAGGATCACGACCATCATGACCCCGTAGAAGCATTCGGATAACCGGTTGCCCAGGGAGAGATTGGTCCTCAAAAACGTGATAACCCGAAAATTCACCTGTTATTCATCCCCTGGGCCACTTCCCTGCCTTTAATCATGTCATTATTTGGACCGAGCACCACTCTGACGGGACGCTCGTCCCCTTCTTATGAGAGTATTGCAGAAAAATTGGATATACTCATCGGTCAGAGGGTCGCCTGATCGTCCTGGTTTCTATGCAGGCTGTCCGTTCCGGGCTGAACCGGGGTGATCAATAGTCCCTGACGTGCACCTCTACAACCACATTTCTACGCGGGCGCAAAATTTCGTGGCTTGACGGCCTCCTCTTCCCGCAGCCCTAAATATGCGGAAAAATGCATGATATACAGAATATTTATCGATCCCCGGCACCTGGTCGGTGCGGTATAAATTCCGGCCGGTGAAGGTTGATGGGAGCATGGACCGGTATTTGAGAGATATCCGCCAGGGGAGTAATCCCGGAACACTATGATGACAAGAAGATCTGATCAGGATACAAATGAGGATGCAGGCGGTGATTACCAGTGGTAGCGCTCTCCATCAGGCAATTTTTATCAGAGTATGTCCGGGAGGCATAGGTAAAGTGATCAGAGTATGCCGGATAAAAATGAGCGGTCTGTATCCGGTCACTATTGTGGGGCGTTGTAAAGGAAAACCGTGGATCTCCTCAAGTGCTCACAGGTATGACTGAACAGTTATTATATCTCTATCAGATAATCACGCAGTGAAGGATAATACCCTGTTCAGTCCTCGTGTCTGAAAAAGTGTTTATTGTCTGACTTCAAGGACTATTTCGATTCCACCCATTTCCCCGAGCGCGAAGTTGTAAATGAATGCAATGATTGCACCTCCGATGAATCCGAAAATTACCCAAAGGAAAACGTTAACAATGAACGTCTCAACGCCGGAACCCACCCCAAGGACCATTGAACCACCTATTCTCGCAGCGGGCGCTACCGTATTAATGGCGATTATAAAGCCCATAATAATTCCAATAATCATACCTATAATTGCCCCAAATTTTGCGACGCTCATTACACCTAATTTTTTCACTAAATACACTGTAGTAGCCATGATTTCACCAAATTCTATTCTCTCTCTTCATCCATGACCTTGTCGCCAAAAATGATATGAATAGGAAAAAGAACCACGTATACAAAAATATATTCACGAATCCCAGTTAAAACGAAAAAATCTCTGATTTCTTTTCCGGAGAAACGGGAAATATTATCCTGTTTTCTGTTTCATACATGTCGGTTTCTTCGGCCTCTTGACGATGAAGTATGATACCCAGTACCCTGTGATTGCAGCCTGAATGTTTGTAAACAGTGTCGGGTCCGGTCTCTTCCAGCCACCAGACACGAGCACTGTCATGGCACCGGTAAGGGTGGACCGCCGTGGCGTCGCATCGGCCATCCGGGCGTTCCTGAACAATGTGGAAATGGTCGTATCCATAGCCATCGCAACCCCGCTCATTACCGGGTCCATCCCGCTCGACCAGATGATGGATATGGTTGTCCTTGGTGGTGCATCTATGCCGTTCGTCAACCAGATCGCTTTTACGCAGGGGATCCACGCTCGTATTCCTTATTTCTTCAGTGATCACGGTGCCGGCAATTATCGTGCCAGTAATGAGGGGGAAGGGGGATGTATCAGGCTGATTCCGGATCTCAAACGCGGACCGGATGTACCAGCCGGGGTATAGACCACACAATAACTGATTTGTACTATTTTTGGGAAGCACTCCGTGTTACGATGACGTGAGGATTACTTGCAGGAAAACCGGGATGATTCGCATAACATGGATGATGAGCGGATGAGCAGAGATCCGGTATCTTATCCCGGTACCTGGCTGATACTATGAGATCGAGTACGGGCCGGTCAAGGGAGGTGAAAAAACCGCACCATCATAATCCTGAATTTTTTAAAACGGCGGCGTTTTTGGTGACCAAACCAGTGGGCAAAAAAACCTCGATTTTAGTCCTCCCACACGAAACAGCGGGGAGTCCTAAAAAAGGATTCACCCGGTTGCGTACGGGGGCGATTCGTTCATGCAGAGGAAGTTGAGTGCGTTCTCCCCGTACTCGACCGGTGCGAACCGGGAACCGACGTGCGGCTCGTCCTTGAACCTCACCAGCCACGACCCGTCGATCTGCCCGGCTATCTGGACGGCCACCGCCTGGGGCGTCAGGATGTCTTCCGTACCGACGACGAGCATGACACTCTTGTTAATCCCCGGAAGGTCGTCCCAGGTGCCGTTCCATAACAGGTTTGCCTTCGCCTCCTTCCGGACGCCCTCGGGCTCAGAGGCATTCACCGCCGTCAGCTCTATGAGATCGAACAATAATTTCGTCTCGGGGATCCGCACGCTGTAGGAGGCGGATTCCAGGATCAGCTTCCGGACGCGTTCGGGGTGGTCGATAACCAGCTGCTGGCCGATAGATGATCCCATGGATGCACCGTACACGTTCATGCTGTCGTACCCGAGCGCTGATATCAGTGCGGCAGCATCATCCGAGTAGAGGGACATGGCCGGGGGTGCATCGTTGTCGGTGCTGTAGCCCATCCCCCGGTGATCGTAGATATAGACGTGGTAGCGGCTGGCGAGTATGCCGAGGAACGACTCGTTCCAGAAGGAATCCATCGTAGCTCCGAACCCGTTGAGCATCAGGAGGGGTTCGCCGGACCCGAACTCGCGGTATGCCAGCCGGACCCCGTTGACGTCCGCGTACTGGATGGGCGTCGCGTTAATCGA
>JBFYKV010000112.1:0-15312 GCA_041305745.1 Methanoregulaceae archaeon
CTTTAGAAAGAAAGTGATATAGCCGATAAATCTGAAGGTTATTAACAGATGATAAAAAATCAAGGTTCACGATATACACTGATGCGTGTCGTTGCTCTTCTCTTCATCTTTCTCCCTGCCACGGTCCTTGTATCAGGGTGCATGACCCCGGGCAGGGATCCGGTAATCGGGACCTGGGAATGGTCAGACGGAAAGGGCTATTCCGAACGATATACGTTTGGTGAGGACCATGGATTTTCAGCAGAGGCACTCGGGGCAACATTCTCCGGGACCTGGGAAGTTGCCGGGGAGGAGCGTTACCTCATTACCTACACCAGTCAGATCCCTGCGTTGAATAACGAATCCCTGCATGAAATGGTCTTGTATGACCGGCAGACCGATGCAATCTATTTCCCGGCTCACCATCGTGTTACCTGACCTGAAGAACATTCCTGATTCATACTATTAAAAATACTTTTGCAAAAAGATATCCGGCAGGAGGGTTCCTTTACTGGTTACCCTGCCCTGCGTATCTTCTCATGAAAGGAGTAAAGAAGCTATTTCCCGGCCTTTTCCTCAAGGATGCTCTCTTTCATTTTCATGAACTCCTCTTCGTCAAGGATACCACGTGACCGTAACTGGTCGGCTCGTTCAAGAAGCGCAATCCGCTCTGCAGGAGACGATGAATGATCCTGTACCTTCACCTCATGTCCCCTGGCTCTTTGAAGTTCTTCAACGAAACCTGATGCCAGAATGCCGGCTGGAAGTGCAAAGAGCCCGATTCCAAAAATGGCAGTAAGTGCCGCGAAAAATTTACCAACCGGGGTGACAGGGTAGACATCGCCGTATCCGACTGTGGTCAGGGTTGCTATCGACCACCACATCGTGTCGGGAATGGAAGCAAATTTTTCAGGCTGGACATCGTGCTCGGCATAGTAGAGAAAACAGGAGGAGATGACAACAAGGACTGCTACAAATGAGACAAGGATAAAGAGAAGATCCTTTTTCCTGTTGAGTACCCTGAAAAAAAGTGCCATTTCATCAGAATAACGTGCAAGCTTGAATACCCGTACGAGACGGATAAGCCGCAGAATACGAAGGAACCGCAGGTCGACCGGTATGATAAACGGGATAAATGCCGGGAGAATCGCAAAAAGATCGATTAATGCAAATGGTGTGACTGCATACCTCAACCGCCCCGAAAACGGGGATGCATACTGGGGGTTAACGGTACATGTCCAGAGCCTGAGAATGTATTCAATAGTAAATATGCTAACAGAAAAAAGTTCGAAATAACGGAAAACGCTATAGAATTGCGTGTCATAGGGGGCGACCGTCTCAAGAAGAATGACCGCCACGTTTGCAAGTATGAGGAGTATCAGGAAAATATCAACTGCCGAAGATAATTTCCCCTGCTCCCATGACGGTTCAAGAATTTCGTACAATTTTTCTTTTATTGATGGAGACACAAAGAATCACCGGTTGTATCAGAAATCTCCATAATACTATAAATGGAGAAGACAAAAAAGTAACCACTCCATTGACCCGGCAGGATACCTTCACGAGGCAATGTAAGGTATTTCCCTTGCCTGACTTTTCAGGAATTAAAACTGCTATTTCGACCGCGGCATCGTTTTTATTGGCAAGTGCAGATCCTTGAAAGCCTCCTTCATCAATACCGCCATGGAAATGCAGGATATAATCTTGTGTAATCCCGGAGGCGTGAGGCTGAGAAAGACTTATTTGTGTACCGTCTCCCCGGACCGGTGACATTAAGGTGAATAACCTGAATATCCGGTTATGGAACGGTTGATCATATGACATTCGAATGTATTCAGTGCGGGGAATGCTGCAGTCACCTCGGGCTGGTCCACACAATAATTAAGGACCTTGGTAATTTCCGGTTCATGGTGAATAACGAATATACCGGAGAAAAAACAGAAGTAAGAGTAGACCCTGACAAGATTGATCTTTTCATTGACAGGAGCATCTTTAAAGAACGCCCCGAAGCATGCCCTTTTTTCCGCTTTGATTCTGCCGCTTCGAAAGGATACTGCACGGTTCACCTGACACGGCCGGAAATCTGCAGGGATTACGGGTGCTGGCGGATGCTCATCCTGGGTCCGGGAGGAAAAAGAGCAGGCAGGATTATGGATTACCGCCACCTGGCGTCTGAAGACCCGGCCCTTACCCGGATTTTTGAGGAATATATCAATCACCTGTCGGGACCGGATGATATGGCATGGGATGAGTATGTTATCAGGGTGCTTGCCAGGGAAGGATATACCGTCCGGATATAATTTCATGAAAACACGGTCGAAAAAATTAACAAAAAATGTTATGGCGGCCGTAAATTTTTATCACGTGTCATCCACGGCCATTATGCATGATGCATGTGTCGAAACGTTGTGTGAATTTCCCGTAACGGTCTTTTTATTCTCCCTCCACCCACCCGGACGTGCCGATCTCAGATTTTTTTAAAACCCTGAAATGGAAAAAATATCCTCCTTTCCGATTACCCTAAGATCTCCCGAAGTACAGGTCTATTGACCTTTCAATGCATGCAGATGCATCCTTTTCACGTCCCATTTTTTTCAGGCTCATCCCCTTGTTGAACCATGCATCTGCATTGAACGGGTCGAGAGAAATTACCTGGTCATAGTACGAGACCGCATCTTCATACCGGCTCATGTAGTCATGACAGTTCCCCAGTTCGCACAGGGCGTGATAGTTTTTAGGAGAGTGTTCGACTGCCTGGTGAAGCATTTCAATTGCGTGTTCATACTCCCCGCTGTCTGCTTTTTCACGAGCTTTCTGGTAAAGGTATTCCGAATGCGGAGTGATTTCATATTTCTGATTCCATGTCATTTTTTCTGCCCCCATTATCCACAAGATGCCACCTGGCTTTTTTGTGGCCGATATTTCCATTAATCAAAGCCATAAATAAGAATTTGCAATAAAGGATTGCGATCATGGTCTGCTGCCCGGAACTGCAACGACTGATTGCACTGCACTAATGCACTGCACTCCTGTCTGGCAGAAACATTTATAAAATCAATTGGTGACCAGACTATATTGACCATGGCAGTTCTCGATCCCGATAAAGTAAATACAATAACCCAATATCTTCGCTGGAACCCGAGGGGTATCACCATCTCAGATCTCTCAACCAAAGTAAAATTAAACCGGAACCTGGTGGCCAAGTATCTCGACATGCTCACAATTGCGGGGCATGTGGAGATGAGGATGCTGGGGACGGCAAAAGTATACTCCCTCTCCCAACGGGTTCCTGTCTCTGCTCTAATCGAATTTTCATCGGATTATGTTATTGCCATTGATTCTGAGCAGACGATTATACAGGTGAATGAACCAGTCCTTGAACGCATCCGGCTGACACGGGAAGATCTGATCGGAAAAAAACTGGGTGACCTCGATATCCCCTTTATAAAAAATCTCATAGCCGGCAAACTACCAGGAGATGAAGATAATTTAACCGAGAACATCTCCGAGACCGTCTTTATGCAGAATGAAAGGCGGTTTTACTTCAGGGTCAGGCGTGTCCCGACCGTCTTTGAAAACGGACACCACGGGCTGACCTTCATCATCGAGGACGTGACTGCCAGAAAAGAGTCTGAAGAGGCCTTAAAAATCAGCGAGGCACGTTACAGGGGAATTGTCGAAGACCAGACCGAATTCATCACGCGATTCCGGTCAGATGGAACCCTTGTGTTTGCAAATGAATCTTATATGCGTTATCTTGGGGAAAAAGCGTCAGGTTGTGAGAGAAAATACTTCATTCCCGGTATTTGTGACGAAGACCGGACCTGCATGGACCAGGCTCTCCAGTCCCTCGATACAAAAAATCCTGTTACCAGGGTTGAATGTCGTATTAATGGTCCGTCCGGGAAACTCCTCTGGAACCTCTGGTCAATCCGTGCACTTTTTGATGATGACGGACATCCCCACGAATACCAGGGTGTAGGAAGAGACATCACTGAAAAATGCGAATCTGCTGCAAAAATAAATAAGTACATTAAAATGATGGAATTCCTCTCAAGGACCAGCACTGACCTGATGAATATCGGCGACGATGAGGATATTTATGAATACGTCGCCAGGGAGGTATTCAGCCTTGCACCGGGATTTCTCGTATGGGTGGGTATCCTTGACGAGCAGAAACAGCTGCTCCGTCTCAGGAGTGTTGTCGGAAACCCGGTTGCCCTTGATACGATGGAGCAGTTTACAGGAATGAAGGTCGCGGATATGACATTTCCCATCAACAAGGCGGAAACGGCAGAACTAATCAGCCAACGAAAACTTGTAAAAACTCCCCCCCTTTTCCGGCTCCTGCATATGGAGGTTCCCGAAGAGATATGTAACCAGATAGAGGAGACTGCCGGGGGGATTGATTCATTCCTGATGGGACTCGTCTCCAAGGGGAAAATTCTCGGTGATGTCGGGATAAGCATTCAGAGTGGGTCTCAACTGCCAAACAGGGAACTCATCGAGGCGTTCATATCACAGGCTGCGATTGTTATTGATCGGAAAATTGCAGAGGATGCTCTTAAATCGCGCGAACAACTATACCGGAGTGTAATCGAAAATATCGAGGACGTCTATTACCGGTCGGATGTTTTCGGGAACCTTATCATGGCAAGCCCGAGCTGGGCAGAAATACTCGGATACGACTCGCTCGATGAATGCCTCGGAAAGGATATCGCCGAAACGTTCTGGATGGACCCGTCAAAAAGGAAGGTATTTCTTGAACAATTCAGCAGGGACGGATCGGTCAGGGATTACGAAGTCGTCCTGAAACGAAAAGACGGTTCACCGCTGCATGTCGCAGTAAGCAGTCACCGGTTTTATGATGAGAACGGAAACCTCCTTGGAGTCGAAGGGATATTCCGGGACATGACAGAACGTCATGCAGCTATTGAAGAGATCGGGAATCATGTAGGCCGGATGGAACTATTTTCCAGAAAACTGCAGGAATTTATCGAATTACAACCAGAATCTGATATTTATGCGAAAATCGGATCAGACCTGGAAACAATGGTTCCTGGTGCGATGATCCTTTTAAATTCCTTTAATAACACCACCGGCATGATTACCCTCAAGTGCCTGCTTGATGAATCAGACCGTAAAAAATGTGCAGAATGCCTTGGGTTTGATCCTGTCGGGATTGAGCTTAAAATGGATTCGTCTTCCCATGAAGCGCTGAAAAAGGGTGTTTTGCATAAAGTTGCGATGTCATTGTATGATCTTACGTTCAGGGCACTTCCCGGGGATATCTGCAACAGGATCTCAGAAGCAGTCGATATTGGCGATTTCTATGCAATTGGTTTTGCAAGGGCAGGTGTACTCTACGGAAACGCCGTGATCCTGCTTCACAAGGGGGCACCAGAACCTGATATGTCACTCATTGATACGTATGCCCATGCAGCATCTATCGCCCTCCAGCGGGATATCGCAGAAAAAGCCCTCAAGGAAAGCGAACGAAAACAGTCAGAAGAAGCTTTAAAAAACAGTGAAAATTACCTGCGGATTATCTTTAACTCCACGCAGTCCGGGCTCATGATAATCGACCCGGAAACCTCTGCAATTTTCGATGTAAACTTGACAGCTGCGGAACTCATCGGTGCAGAAAAAAGTGAAATAGCCGGTAAACCATGTAAAAAGTATCTCTGCCACGCAGAGGATGCACCATGCCCGTTTACTGATCTCGGCGAGGAGGTTGTCCGGAGAGAAGGAGTCCTTACCACCAGCGGTGGCATAAAAAAACCGATAATCAAAACCGTGGTCCCGGTCAGTGTCGGAAACCATGCCTATCTTCTTGAAAGTTTCATCGATATGAGCGGGCGAAAAGAGGCAGAGGCAGCGCTTCAGGAAAGTGAGAAGTGGTTCAGGTGTATTATCGAAATGATCCCGCAGTCCGTCTGGGAATGTGACATCGAAGGAACTCTTACCTATGCTAATTCCCGCTGTTACGAGATGTTCCGGTATACGCCGGAGGACATGAAGGAGGGACTGAATCTGTGGCAGATGATCCATCCTGATGACCGCGAACGGATTCTGGATGAATATAAATCTGCAATAAAGAACAGCCCGTCAGAATTTCCAAGACATCATGAATTAAAGGGATTACGTAAGGACGGGACCACCTTCCCGATGGTGGTGTACAATGTACCAATAGTCTGTAAAAATGAAATCTGCGGGATGAGAGGCATTTGTATTGACATCACTGATCATAAGAGAATGTATAATGCCATGAAGGAGTACTGACCATTCAGTCATTAAAAATTTAAATGATTCCTTTTTTCCGTGCATCTGGATATGGGAATATCCGGGCTATCTGATACCGGATTCTGACCTCATCATACCAGGTATTACCATGTTTCAATCCGCTGCATTTCATTTCAATAGCCATGTATTGATGCACGTGCCGGATACAATTATATTACTACTCTCTCCAATAGCTTTCCAGATATCCGAAAGGGTAACTACCCCCCATAGCTAGTACAAAAAAGAGGTATCATGAGGCTTTTTCTTATCTTCCTGATTATCTTATGCATCGGATGCGTCTCTGTTGCAACCGCTTACGCATCATTGCCGTATTCAGTATCACCAGCCACCTTATCTTACGTTCCGTTTTCAGATGAATCGTCACAAAGGCAGGATACCCCCGGTGTTATTGCCGCCGGGCTTATCGTAATCTCAACTCCCCCCGGAGGAGAGGTCTTTGTTGACGGAGAATTACTGGGAACCACGCCCTGTACGCTCCCTGGTCTTTCCCAGGGTATCCATATCGTTACGATCAGGACGGAGGGATATATGGGCTGGACAAGGCCCATCCTAATCCGGGACCGGCATACCGTAAACCTCAATGCAGAGCTCATTCCAGGTCAGGCCAAACCAGTTCCAACACATACCCCGAAACCGACCCTGACTCATCCGTCCATAACACCGGTTGGAACGCCCATCCCGGCATCGTTATTAAAAGTCATCTTAACCCCCGCCGTGTGAGTTTGTCTTTATTGACGGGACACCGCAGGGGAGCACCCCGTGTACTATCACAGGACTCTCCCCCGGAATCCAGGTCATTTGTATCAAAGCTGACGGTTACAGGGACCTCTTCAAAATAGTATTCATTACTTCAGGGAAGTCCAGAGTCGTCATTTACACACTTTTTCCGGCTTGATCCGGGATATTACACGTCAATCCATAACAAATCCTGATTCATCGACAGATCCCCGGATATCAGATCGATGAAAACATCCCTAAAATATTCCAGACGATTCAGTGTCTGTTTAAAAAAATACCGTTATTCAAGAATATTCCGTGCTATATACCTTACATTCAGCCATCATGTGAATTTTGCACCCTGCCTGGCAGGAATAAAAACCAATCTATATCAGAATATTTCCCCCATCATACCTGCATGGACCAGAGGACGAGGGAAATACATCAGCAAAAAATCTATAGATATGTAAAATCAGCTTTTTCCGCATCAGGGTCGCACGGATTCGACCATATCATGAGAGTTACCCGTCTTTGCGAAATTATCGGCATCAGGGAAAATGCGGATATGGACATCCTCATTCCGGCAGCCCTCTTCCATGATATCGCCCGCCCTCTTGAAGAAAAGGACGGTACACCTCATGAAGAAGAGGGCGCAAAAATTGCAGTATCTTTCCTCTCCTCGATACAGTATGAACCTGCCCTCATCCCCGGGATCACCCACGCCATCCGGACCCACCGGTACCGGTCCGATAAATGGCCAAAAACCCCTGAAGCAAAGATCCTCTCCGATGCCGACAAGCTCGACGCCATGGGTGCGACCGGTATTGCCAGGACGTTTATGCGGGCCGGGGAACACCACGGCGAGATGCAGGATGCCATAGACCATATCCATGAAAAGCTGCTGAAACTGAACGATCACCTGTATACAAAGACTGCAACAGATATTGCACAACAGCGTCATGAACTGCTCGTGTATTTCATCAGGAACCTTGAGGAGGAACTGATACTCCCTGATCCTTTACAATTCCCGGGATTTCTGCTGTTAAATGAAACAGATCAATGAAAAAGTAGATCTTTTGGCTGGCATGAAAAAGTTCTGTTAACATCCGGTACGGCCCCCTTTTTTTCATGCACATCTATGAGTCAGAGGCTCATGGCACGCTTTGTTGACATCCTCATATCTATCAGACTTGTTGGATTCATTGTTCTGACCAGAGGGGGTTGCACCCGGGGTTGCACCCCCTCCCTGTCCCTCCCGGCTTTCAGGATTCCCTGGGGGCAGGGTTTCCGGGGCCTTATTTTTTTAAAGAGCATCGAGAACGGTCTTATCGCATTATAGGGGGCCAGAGCGGCGGGGCATCAGCCCCGGGAGTGTCGGAATTGGGAGTGCGGTGAAAGTGGAAATATTGAGAGCGCGGGAATGATGTCGACAGAGCAGATTTTTTGGTTAATTAAGCAGGGTTTCTCACGTATTCCCTGATTTTGGCCGACCGCTGCTTTTCGGTCAGGAGGCGGACGAGGTGGGATATATCAACTGAGTATATCCTGTTTTCTATAAGTAACGTCATTTCACGCTTTTTTTGTTGAGTTAGCGGTGAGAGCCATGCAACACCTTCCTTCTCCCCGGATCCATCGACGATATCCCCTGTCTGCTCGTGCAGCAGCTCATGGACGTCCTCTGGCATAATAAAATAACTGGCCCCCGCCAGGGACAGGGACAGTCCCCTGCCTGACGTTCGGACCATACCTGCATCCCTGTAGATATCTGATCTGGTACGGGTCATGATGCCACCGGGATACCTTGTGCGTATGACATATGAAAACCTGTCGTCAGACTATTTTAATCGCATTTCAGGTCATTTTAATGAGAATTGCAGTCCGGTTATTCATTTATTTTCCATAAGGTGTACAGGACAGTCTGATTCTTTTTGCGTTCTGATCTGCCAGGATCAAAATACCATAAAAAACGGGATATTTTTACTACTTGTATTCTGTTACCCCATAAAAAATACCGAGTACGGCACACCCGGTAAAGGGAATGAGTCCATCAATCCGCAGGATTTGCCTGATTGTACCTGAGTCCATCCTTTCTCCTTCGTGGAAACAGCACGGGGGTTTCCAGAAATCGTACGGGAGAACAGAATATGATGGCTATAAATTCCGGTATTTCACCCTTGTGAATACGGAACGAAACCATGCCGGTTTTCCATCCTTCCAGGAACCGGGCATACTCTTCCAGGGCTTGAATAGCTGCAGTTAAACCCCCCCCCATTCGATCTACAAGAATTATACTCTTTTCATCGGGTTTATACACGTCTGGGATGAATGTATCGATATTCTCCGCCCGGCTGCCCGGCAGGATTAATAAAATCCATGTCGTAACTGGTTCCCGTTATTGTCCTTCCATCTGTATGCCGGATAACAAGCATCAAGGCAGCGATAAAGAGAAATTATTTATTCAGGGGATTAACAGGCTTCATTCATATCATTATCGACAGACTGGAGAGAACCGGAAAAAATCTTTTTGAATGTATTGTGTATCTCTGTGAGGGGAGAATTGTAAAGTAAAATTCCCGCTTGATCCCGTTGGAGCCAGGGATCAATTATATAAATACAACGAAAGATTCATTGTCGTGAGTGATCGGAATGAAAACCACTACTATGATGATACTATGTGTCCTTCTCGCTGTTGCGATGGCCGGATTTACATCCGCTGAAGTGACCATGCAGACCGGAACCAGCGGTTCCGGTAATGTCTACACAACCGGAAATATCTATATCGACTCCACGCCTCCCGGTGTAACCGCAGTCCTCGATGGCGGTGACGAAATACTCTACACGCCGGGAACATTCTCCTCTGTTCTTCCCGGTACCCACTCAGTCATCCTCGCAAAACCGGGATACCAGACCTTCTCAACGAACGTCGAAGTAAAAGTCGGATCAACGACCAATGTTATCCAGACACTTGAACGTGTCGTTAATCCGGGTGCAGTCTCGGTCAACTCAGACCCGCGGGGTGCCTTCTTTTACA
The DNA here is from genome assembly GCA_041305745.1 of Methanoregulaceae archaeon. Lineage (GTDB taxonomy): Archaea > Halobacteriota > Methanomicrobia > Methanomicrobiales > Methanospirillaceae > UBA467. The sequence continues at coordinate 10,031 of JBFYKV010000112.1, forward strand.
TTGACGGCATTTCCATGGGAAAGACCAACCAGATTGTCGGGAACCTTGCTCCCGGGAACCACGTCGTAACGATATCAGTTGCTGAATACGTGATGTGGCAGGAGATGGTGACCGTAACTGCGGGAGAGATTACGCCAGTCAACGCAAAACTTCTCCCTGAAGTCAACACTTCAACCGGTGACCTCAGGGTGACGTCTGTTCCATCAGGTGCTGCAGTCTACCTCGACAATGTGTACAAGGGCATTACCCCGGTTGACGGCCCGCTCGATGTTGTCGACCTTACCCCCGGAAGCCATGCACTTGTCCTCACCAGGACCGGGTACCAGGATTACCACTCAACCGTGAATATCGAGGCTTCGAAAACCACGATGGTGACCGCCCGGATGCAGGCGTCTGCAGGGCCTCCCGCTACCGCAACAGCAGAAATCGGGTCAGCTCCTGCAGGTGCAGAAGTGTACATCAACAATGCCTTTGTCGGCATTACACCACTCTCATTCCAGAATGTCCAGCCCGGAGCATATACTGTCGGGATAAAAATGGCAGGCTACGCCCCCTATTCAACCAGTGGAGAGGTGAAGGCAGGACAGAATGTCCAGCTCTTTGCAGCACTCGCCCCGCCACCGACAACCGTGCCGACAACGAAAGCACCGGTAAATCCGTTTGTAGCTGTTCTGGCCATTTCCATCGTCGCTCTGGCAGGATACCTGATATCCAGGAGATAACAACCTTTTTTCTGTTGTGCAGGAATTAACCTGCTCCCATGAACAGGCTGGAACCTTTTAAAGGGTCAAAAAATCTTTATTTTTTTTCTTTCCTGGTACAGACCCTTGAAAATGCATAGTATTCAGGTAAACTATCTTTTTATTTCATTCATTCACACATCAGGAGGTTCAAAAATGAATCCGAATAGAACATGAGTGCGAATTACCATAGTTCCCCGCGAAAAGGAAGGGCAGGGTGATTAAGTTAATCACAATAATTTTACTCTATCGGCAATAAATATAAAGACTTATTTTGACGCGGTCCAAATAAAAAATCATGAAAAAGATTATTAGCATTTTTTGTCTGTTCGTGCTGCTTGCAGGTGCACTTATTGTCTGCGGTTGCACTTCGACCGAACCAACGACTGCGAGCGCAGAAACCACGAAGGCTGCCACTCCTGCAGCAACAATGGCTGCAGAAAAAACCCTGCTTGTCTACTGTGGTGCAGGGATGAAAGAGCCCATGGACGAGATTGCAGAGATTTTCGAAGAGAAAGAAGGTGTAAAGATCGAGTATACCTATGGTGGCTCAGCCCAGCTGCTCAGCCAGATCGAGCTTTACCAGACGGGCGATGCATACATGCCGGGAGCACTCGCCTATATCCAGTCAGCGATGGACAAGGGGTTTGTCGACAAGAACCAGAGTGTGGTCTACCACGTGATTTCCATCGTCGTACCGAAGGGGAACCCGGCAAACATCACCAGACTTGAAGACCTTGCAAAGCCCGGTGTGAGGGTCGCAATCGGTGAGCCGACCGGCCCGGCAATCGGACAGGGAACAAAGAAAATGCTCGAGAAGGACGGGCTCTGGGATGCTGTCAGTGCAAACGCAGTCGTCATGAGCGGAACCGTCAACGAGCTGCTTGTCTATGTCGCAATGAACCAGGCCGATGCTGCACTCATCTATGATGACCTGTATAACCCTGAAGCAATGGAAAAGATCGAGATCCCGAAAGCACAAGGCAAGGTTGACGTCGTACCGATCGGGACCCTGACATTCTCGAAAAATAAGGAGGACGCCGAAAAGTTCATGAATTTCGTTGCATCTGATGAAGGAAAAGCAATTTTTGCAAAACACGGGTTTGAGACCTATCCTTCTGCAAAGTACGGTGATGCCTGAAATTCCCAAAAAAATTACTCATTTTTCATTAAGACTATGATCATCGTTTTTAACTCACACATATGAAGGATTACGAAGAGACAGACCTATGAAAGTATCACAGGAACATGGAGAAAAGTGGAGAAATAAGGATATCGTCTTCCACCCGATTGGAATCATCCATTCTGAACACACCGAACATGAAAACACACCAATCCAGGGAATTTTTAACCCGTGTAAGGGATATATCGAGGTGTTTCCCGAATTTGAAGAGGGATTACGCGATATAGAATCATTCACGCACCTGTACCTGCTGTATTACTTTGACAGGGCAACCTCCAAAAACCTGCTTCAGAAACCGTTTCTCGACGGTGAAAAAGAACGAGGTATCTTTGCCATACGCCATTTCAACCGGCCAAACCCTATCGGGCTCTCAATCGTTCAGCTCTGCAGGGTATGCGGGAATATTCTCGAGGTATCGGGTGTCGATGTCCTTGACGGAACACCCCTGATTGATATCAAGCCGTATGTGCGGCAGTTCGACCACCGCGACGAGGTAAAGAGCGGGTGGGTCGACGACCAGCACATGGACGACATTGCGGAATGGAACAGCACTCCAAAAGAGCTGCGAAACCGGAACAGAACACAAAAATGAAAGATTTACGAAATTCGTGGCTGAAATATGCAACGATAGCTGTCGGCATCCTGCTCGCCTTATTTATCGTGGTCCTGCTCGCACTCATCGTGACAAAACCCACACCCGAAGGGCTTATTACATCCATTACGAGCAAAGAAATCCATTTTGCAATTATATTGAGCCTGTTGACATCGTTTATATCGACAGTTCTCTGCATCATTATTGGTGTCCCGGCCGCCTACGCCCTTGCCAGGTATAATTTCAAAGGAAAAAATGTGGTAAATGCATTGCTTGACATGCCGCTTGCACTCCCGCCGCTTGTCGCCGGACTGGGGCTCCTCCTGTTTTTCGGGACGACCAGCTTCGGCAAAGGCCTTGCAGAGATCGGTCTTACCTTTGTTTTCACGCCACTCGGGATTATTGCAGCCCAGTTTTTTGTCAATATCCCGTTCATGCTGCGGATTATGCGATCCACTTTTGAATCAATTAATCCGAGGTACGAATACGTGGCAAAGACGCTCGGGTGCAGTGATGCACAGGCCCTCTGGCGTGTGACCCTTCCCATGGCGGCCACCGGCTTTTTTGCAGGCTCTGTGATAACATGGGCAAAAGGTATTGGCGAGTTTGGGGCCGCTCTCCTGCTTGCCGGAGCGATAAAGTGGAAAACCGAGACCCTGCCGATAGCACTATTCCTGAACATGTCGTGCGGGAACCTCAACATGGCAATCTCGGCCGCAACAATCCTGATCATCATCTCGGTGGTGGCACTCTACATCTTCGAGCGATATGGCGGTGCGTCCCGTTTCTAGGAGAAAAAGAATGTTACAGATCAAGAACCTGTCAAAAGACCTTGGAGAATTTATCCTCCGTGATGTATCACTCGATATTGAACGTGGCGAATATCTCGTTATTATCGGTCCGACCGGTGCAGGAAAAACGATCCTCCTTGAAACCATCGCAGGGATTTACCCACCTGATGCCGGGAAGATAATTCTCGATGGACGGGATATCACCAGTCTCCCTCCACGGGAACGGAACATCTGCGTCGTCTATCAGGACTACATGCTCTTTCCTCATCTGAGCGTTGAGGATAACATCGGATTCGGATTAGTCAGCAGGAAAATGCCGAAGGATGAAATTAAAAAACGTGTGACAGAGGCTGCATCCCTCCTCTCCATTGACCACCTCCTCCACCGCTCGCCTGATACACTGAGTGGAGGAGAGCAGCAGAGGACTGCTATCGCACGGGCGATTGTGATGAACCCTGTCCTCCTGCTCCTTGACGAACCCTTGAGCGCCCTTGACGGACAGACCCGTGATATGCTCAGGAAAGAACTCCGGCGCCTCCACAGCCTTTACAAGATTACGGTCGTGCATGTCACCCATAATTTTGAAGAGGTCTTTGCCCTCGCAGACCGTGTCGCGGTGATGAATGGCGGTGATATTATCCAGTGCGGTCAACCCGACGAAATATTCCGGAAGCCGAACTGTGAATTCATTGCAAATTTCACCGGTGTTGAAAATATCTTCAGCGGGACCTGTATCCAGAAGGACGGTGCATCGGCTATAACGGTCGATGGCCTGACGATAATCTCCGGAACGTGCAGGGGGGAGGGAGTTGTCCGTGCCTCGGTCCGGCCTGAGGATATCCTGATTTCGCGAGAGCCGGTAAAATCAAGTGCCAGAAACTCGTTTAAGGGAACAATTACCGATATTGTCAATAATGGAATGGTCATACGGGTAACCGTCGATGCGGGCATCCCGCTTGTGTCAGTCCTGACACGGCAGGGATATGACGAGATGCAGCTTAAAGAAGGCGAGGAAGTGTATCTTACCTTCAAGGCCTCAGCAGTGCACGTCTTTTGAAAGCAGGGCCCTGTTCTCCTGTCGCCTATATCTGGGAGTACAGGGCTTCTGAAATATTTATAGCATTTTTCTTACACTATCTCGTGTCTGATAATCCTGTTATTCTTACAATCTTTTTTCCGGTATTGAAAATATCGACACAAACGCTGTAATGATTGGTTTACAATCTGGATATTCAGGATAAAAAGGATTTTAAGATTCAGATTACAGGTCTCATTTCTCCCGGGATTTCATATTATGAAGAAAAATGCAATCTGAAAAGTTCTGACGGGTAACCGGTTAAAATCAGGTTAGTGTATTTTACGATTATAGGCGGTAATGGCCGCCTTCAATTTTAATTTCCTTTCCGTGCGTCAGGGCATCAGCGATCTTTTTCCGGGCAGAGGTTACCAGCCGGTGAAATGTCGGCTGCGAAATCTCCATCTTTTCCGCACATTCGCTCTGGTCGAGCCCGAGAAGGTCCTTGAGCCGCATGGCTTCAAATTCATCGATGGTAAGGACAACCACGTCAGGTGAATAAATCCCTGCGCCTGCAGGGGTAAAAGAAGTAAAGGAGGGGGCAGAGCCTACCCTTCGGCAGCGTCGTCGTCCGGGCATCAGGAAATATCTGTTAGTCGCCTTTCTATTTCTGCTTTTTCTGCCTCGATCCGTTTGAGTTCAGCTTCGAGGAGCTGTTTTTCAGCATCGGCGCCGAGCGGTACCGGTTCAATATAGTTCCAGCAATAACCCCGGCCAAATCCTCTCCCGGCTCCTCTTCCAAATCCTCTGCCCGTTCCCGGTACGAAACCGCGCCGGTATGCAATTCCTCTTCCACAGGGGCCCATGCCCCTTCCTGTTCCGGGTCCGTATCCGGACGGTCCGGTCTGATCAAATCCTGGCATTTTTGTATACCTCAGGATATGAATATATATTCATATCA